>CAMLEO010000136.1 GCA_946478975.1 uncultured Steroidobacter sp. | reverse complement strand
TCGACATCGGCCTGCGCAACCTCGACCTCATCATGGGTTGCGAGCGCCGCGTGGTCTATGACTTCGTCAACGTCATCCAGGGCGACTGCACGCTCAAGCAGGCGCTGATCAAAGACAAGCGCCTGGACACGCTGTACGTGCTGGCCGCCTCGCAAACGCGCGACAAAGAAGCGTTGTCCATGGAAGGCGTGCGCAAAGTGTTCGACGAGCTGATCGCCGACAACTTCGAATACATCATTTGCGACTCGCCCGCCGGCATCGAAAAAGGCGCCCACCTGGCGATGTACTACGCCGACAAGGCGATCGTGGTCGTGAACCCGGAAGTCTCCTCGGTGCGCGACTCGGACCGCATTCTCGGCCTGCTCTCCAGCAAGACTCACCGCGCCGAGAAGGGCGACGGCAAAGTCCAGGAACACCTGCTGCTGACCCGCTACAGCCCGCGCCGCGTCGCCAGCGGCGAAATGATGAGCGTCGCGGACGTGAAAGAGATTCTCGGCCTGGACGTGATCGGCGTGATTCCCGAATCGCCGGATGTGCTGTCGGCGTCCAACGCCGGCACCCCGGTCATCCTCAACGAAGAAAGCGACGTGTCCAAAGCCTACGAGGATGCGGTCGCACGCTTGCTGGGCGACACGATGCCGCTGCGGTTCATTGACGAGCCCAAGAAAGGTTTCCTCGCTCGCATGTTCGGAGGTTGAGATGGGGTTGCTCTCGCTCTTTCGCCGCTCTCAACCGACTGCGAACCTCGCCAAGGAGCGGCTGCGCATCATCGTCGCGCAGGAACGCACCACGCGCGGCGGCCCGGATTACCTGCCGACCTTGCGTCGGGAGCTGCTCGAGGTGATCCGCAAGTACATCAACGTGGATCCCGAGGCCGTGCAGATGAACCTCGAAAAAGAGGACGGCCACGAGGTGCTCGAATTCACCGTGGCGCTTCCAGAGAAGGCCAAGGGTTGAAGGCCACGATTAAAGGAGTGGGTGCGGGTCAGTACCCGCACTCGCCAGCTTTCAAGCGGGCCAGGCGCTCGGGATAGGTCGTCGCCAGCAGCTGCTGCCAGGCCTTCCAGCCTTCGATGCCTTGCTGCTCGCGTGCGGCATCGACGGTCTTGTCGATCCGGTTGTAGCGCACGCCGCGATATTCGATTCCCGCCGCCGCCATCGCGTCGCGCATCTCGTCGATGTTCTTTTCGCCGTCGTCGACCAGCACCACGCGGTCGTAGCTGATCTGCATGTGTTTCATCAGATCGACCAGTGCCGTGCCCTTGTTCTGGCCGGCGACCATCAGCACGCCCTGGTGATAGCTGAGCGTCACGCCCGGCCGGTTCGGATCGGGGCGATATTCGTAGATCGCGCCGGCGAGCCCGGGCTGCAGCGACGCCGGCAGCTCATAACCGGCTTTTTGCAGTTCGCGAATCGTGCCGCCGCGATACATCGGGCTGCGCGAGGTGATCATGATCTTGTCGAGCGGGATGGCATTGATCGCGGCGACCGCGTCCGCTTGCGTCGGCACTTGCGTGCCGGCTTCGAAGTTCATCGCGATTACGTCGAACTTACACGGCACGTAGCCGGGCGACTGCGGCGATAGAGTCTTCTGCCATTCGTACCACGCGTCGCTGCCGAAGAACGTCGGCGACGTCAGCAGCGTGTCGTCGATGTCGAGCACCAGCAGCGTGCGCCCGTTGTATGGTTCGCTGAGTACCTTCAACACGTCGACCAGGTCGCGCGTGGTAACGACGTCCGAGGTTGCTGCCGTGCCTGGCTTGGAGGAAACCAACTGCTGCGAGGTGCACCCGACCAGCAGTAGCGCGAAGCAGCCGACACAGGCGCGCAACATCGCCAAGAACATCGACTGGCCCTCGCGGTTTATTGTTATCCGCGGGGATCTTACCGAAATCAATCGGCGTTGCGCGCTCTCATGTGTATCTAGTTGGTTCAGCTGGCCTGGCGCAGCTGTTCTTCTTTATACAATGTCAGTTCTTCGCCACAGGCGCGTGCGATGCTCGGTCGCTGCAGCATGCGCTGATAGTAGGCGTGCGTCACCGGCCATTGTTTCAAATCGACGCCGGCGGGGCCGCACCAGTTCAGGATCGTCGTGAGATATGCGTCGACGATGGAGAAGCCGTCCAGCGCGAACTGATGCTCCGAGAAATGTTGTTCGAGCACGGCCATGCGCTGCGGGAGTTTGGTGCGCGAATATTCCTTTGCGCCTGCGGGCGCTTTGGCGTCGAGCAAAGGAATAAACGTCTTGTGCAGCTCGGTGCCGATGAAGCCGAGCCACTGTTGCATACGTGCGTACTGAATGCCTTCAGTGGGCGCGAGCCGGGCGGCGGGAAACTGGCGAGCGACGAATTGCAGCACGGCCGTGTTCTCCGCCAGCACTGTTTTGTCGTCGATGGCGAGCGCCGGTACCTGCGCCATGCGCGTGATCTCGCGGAAGTCCTGACCTGTCGACAGCACTCGATGTGACTTGAGATCGACCTGCGTGTACGTGGCGGCGGCGCCGGCTTCATATAGAGCGATGCGCGTGGCCATCGAGCAGGCGAGCGGGGCGAAATAGAGGTTCATGGCGAATCCTTGGTCGGCGAGAGCGTTTTTGTACCGTTCGGAATATAATTCTCCCATCGGCCGGCGGTCGTCAAGGGTTTTTGTGCAAGATGGTACAGAAAAAGCTGGTGCGCGCTCGGGGCCGGCCCCGCGCCTATGATCCGGACGCTGCATTGAGCGGAGCGCGCGATGCGTTCTGGCGGCAGGGATATTCAGGCACGTCGCTCGAAGTGTTGAGCAATGCGACCGATATGAATCGCCCGAGCATGTACGCCGCGTTCGGCGACAAACGTGCGTTGTATCTGCAGACGTTGGATCGCTACACGGCCGACGCAAACAAGCTGACCGAGCGCGCGCTGGATCGAGGACATTCGCTCGCCGAAGGGCTGCGACGTTTTTACGATAATGCACTCGCGATTTATTTCGACAGCGGCAGCCCGCCTCGCGGCTGTTATCTGATCGGCACCGCCACGACCGAAGCGAATGCGGACCCGGAAGTCGGTGCGAAATTGCTCGAATCGCTGCGAGGCTTCGAACGTGCGCTCGAACTGCGCATGCGCGATGCGAAGGCGGCGGGGGAGTTGGATGCGTCGGCGGATCCAGCCGCATTGGCGATGATTGCTTCGTCGGTGCTGCATTCCGTTGCCGTTCGTTCGCGAGCCGGCGAGTCGCGCGCGTCGTTGAAGGCGCTGACCGACACGGCCATTCAGCTGATCTGCGGCAACTTCCGTTCGGCTGCAGCGACGCCGCGCTCGTCGAAAAGGCACACGTAGCCCGGCTTCGCAAACCTGGGCTACACTCGCAACGCGTGAACGCCCATCGCCTCATTGGCCTGCAAATTCGCCGCCCGGCATCCGCGGATGCCGGGGTGTTCGAGCGAATTGCGAATCCAGGCGAATCAGAGGCGATCCATCATGCAAGTCGACAATGCCGCAGCCCTGCGGCTCAAAGCGGTCGTGGAAGCGGACCCAGGTGCACTGGTCCGGGTGCTGCAGTTCTTCCAGGCCCGTAACGTCATTCCCCGCAGTGTCGCGAGCGAGCGGCTCGGCGACCAATACCTGCAAATTCAGATCGAACTCGATCCGGCGGAACTGGGGCTCGACGGGTTTAGAGTAGTCGTGTCCAAAATCAACGAGCTGCCGGTGGTGCTGGCGGCTGTCGCCTGCGAGTGAGCGGAAAACGATCCGACCCTGTCGGGTCCGCGCGCTCTGTTTCGTCCTTGTCTCAAGAAGGAGCTGATTACATGCTGTACGCCGTCATTTGCTACAACTCGGAAGCCGTCGTCGGGGCCTGGTCGAAAGAAAAGGACGACATGGTGATGGAGCATCACAAGGGCGTGCTGGCGAAGTTTGCCGCCAAAGGCAAGCTGGGGCCCGTCGCCCGGCTGATGCCGACCACCACCGCGACCACGGTCCGCACCGGCCGGGAAACGCTGGTGCTCGACGGCCCGTTCGCCGAAACCAAAGAGCAGATGCTCGGCTTCTACCTGTTCGATTGCGAGACGCTGGATGAGGTCATCGCCGCTGCGCGCGAGCTGGTGTCCGATCCCGGCGCAATGGAGATTCGTCCGGTGATGTATTTCAACCCGGGCAATCAGTTGCTGGCGGAGACCAAGTGAGCAAGCCATGAGTGACCTGGGCTGGATAGATGCGGCATTGACGTCGGCGCGCCCGCAAGCGGTTGCGGCGCTGCTGCGTTACTTCCGCAACCTCGAAACTGCCGAGGAGGCGTTTCAGGAGGCCTGTCTCAGGGCACTGCAGAAGTGGCCGGTGAACGGCCCGCCGCGCGACCCGGCTGCGTGGCTGATCCTGGTCGGCCGCAACTTCGGCCTGGATGAAGCGCGGCGTCGTAGCAAACAAACGGCGCTGCCCGATGAAGATGTGTTGTCGAACACCGATGACACCGAGACTGCGCTGGCCGACCGGCTCGACAGCGAGGACTATCGCGACGACGTGCTGCGGCTGTTGTTCGTCTGCTGTCATCCCGACCTGCCGTCGACACAGCAGATCGCGCTCGCGCTGCGCATCGTTTCAGGCCTGTCGGTGCCGGAGATCGCGCGTGCATTCCTGGTCGGTGAGGCGGCGATGGAGCAGCGAATTACTCGCGCCAAGCGCCGCATCTCACAAGCGGACGTGCCATTCGATACGCCGGGCGCCGTCGAACGCGCGCAGCGGTTGTCGACGGTCGCTGCGATGATTTATTTGCTGTTCAACGAAGGCTATTCAGCGAGCGGCGGCGAACTGCACATTCGCGAGCCGCTGTGCGAGGAAGCCATTCGCCTCGCGCGGTTGTTGTTACGTTTGTTCCGTGGCAATCCCGAGATCCTCGGTCTGAATGCCTTGCTGCTGCTCCAGCACGCGCGTGCGCCCGCTCGGCTGGATAGTGAAGGTCAGATCGTTCTCATGGAAGATCAGGACCGCCGCTCGTGGCGTCGGGAGCCGATTGCCGAAGCGTTCGCGCTGCTCGACAAAGCGGTGCGCCTCAAGAACCCGGGCCCGTATCAAATTCAAGCGGCGATCGCAGCGGTGCATGCGCGTGCGGCGCGCGCAGAAGATACGAATTGGCACGAGATCGATCGGCTGTATGCATTGCTGGAAACGATCGAGCCGTCGCCGGTCGTGACGTTGAATCGTGCCGTTGCGGTGATGAAATGCGAAGGCCCGGAAGCGGCGTTGAAGATGATCGAGCCGCTGGCGCCGGCGCTGTCGAGCTACTTTCATTTCCACGGCCTGCGCGGTGGGCTGCTGATGCAGCTCGGCCGCAACGAACAGGCGCGCGTGGCGTTCGATAAAGCGATTTCGCTCGCGAACACTGCGGCCGAGGCGGCTCACATTCGGCAGCACCTGGACAAGCTGCAGAGCGAGAGCAAGAAGCGCAAAGCGAACTAACGCGCGCTCAGGTTCGGGTCGACATACGCCATTTGGAATGTCCCACCGTGTAGATCATGGTCGGGGTGCAAAAAAACAGTCCGGCCGTGTAGCAATCCGGCCCGCCCGGTCGTCTTCAAGATGAATAACCCGGAGGACGAGTTCATGTGTCCAGCATGCATCGCGACGGCGGCGTGGATCGCCGCAGGCGCCGGCTCAGCCGGCGGACTCACCGCTTTCGTTTTCGGGCGCCGGCGCGCGGGCGGAGAGCCTAACCTTCCACCATCTCCACCCGAGTCGGCGACGACGCGGCGAGCTCGGCCCAATCCAGCTCCTGCTCCAGGGCATGAAACACATCGTCATCAATGACACCTTCGCGCCGCAGCTCCGCCAGCTTGATGCGTTTCGCGGCGATGTTTTGTCGGCGTAGCGCGTCGAACTCGCTCACCTCTCGCGGATGATTGCCCGTCATCGCGATTTTGCGATCTTCTTCGTAAGTCTCGCGCAGGCGCGTCGCCAGTGCGTCGTTCCGATCGGACATGCTTTCGACAGCTGCGTCCAGCAGCTGCACTCGCGCGGCAGCCGTTTCTTTGACGAACGAATCGTCCGGTGGGAAGTTGAGCCAATGAATCAGCGGCCCGAGCGTCAGCCCCTGCACGACCAGCGTGCCGAGCACGACCGCGAATGCGCTCAACACGATCAAATCACGTTGCGGGAACGAAGCCGGCAATGACAACGCCGTCGCCAACGTCACCAGCCCGCGCATGCCGCACCAGGAAACCAGCAACGCATGCTTGGTAATCGCCTGGCGCGATTTCTTGACGGTCGAAAACAGATTGGCCTGCATGTACAACATGACCCAAGCCACGCGCACGACCACGACCACTCCGAATATTGCCGAAGCGAAGCCGACCGCCTGCCAGATCTCGGCCGGATTCAAGCGGCCGATGATTTCGCTGGCTTGCAGGCCCATGAGAAAAAACGCCAGCACGTTCAATAGAAACACCACCGCTTCCCACACCGCATAAGTGGAAACGCGCTCGCGCGGCGGCGTGCGTTCCGGCAGCAGGTGCGCAATCGTCATGCCATAAGCAACCACGCAAAGAATGGCGGAGAGATGCAGATGCTCGGCGATGATCCAGGCGCCGAACGTCGATACGAAACCGAGCAGCGTGCCGCTCAACGTTCCCATCATCCAGCGCATCAACCATGCGAGCACCAAACCCAGCACGACGCCTAACAGCAGCCCGCCCGGGACCGCGAGAGCGAGTTGTGGAATCAGCTGGCCGCTCGATCCATCCGCAGTGACGATACTGACGGCGCCAGCAAATATCAGCAGCGCGACGCCATCATTCAGCAGGCTCTCGCCCTTGAGCACACTCACCATCCGTCGCGGCAGTTGAAAGCGAGTGAGCATCGCGGCCGCAGCCGCTGCATCGGGTGGAGCAACGATGGCGCCCATGGCAATCGCCGCCGCGACTGGCATGCCGATCATCGCAACACCGGTCCATGCCACCGCTGCCGTCGTGATCACGACCGCCACTCCCGCCAACGCCACGAGCGGTCGCCAGTTCCGCCGCAACTCGCGCGGCGGCAGATCGAATGCCGAATCGAGCAGCGCCGGCGCAATGAACAAGGCCAGCGCCAGCTCCGGCTCGATCAGGATGTGCGGAGCCCAGGGCACGAGGCCGGCGATGACGCCCGCGATGGCCAGCATCGTCGGGTAAGGAACGGCGAAGCGCCGTGCCACCTGCAACAGCACGATGGCGACGAACAGCAGCATCAACAAAGTTTCGAAAAACGCCATGGGTGACCTGCTCCGGACCGCTGCGTGGGACTGCGGCGGCGACATTCAAATGCATCCACGATCTTGACGCTACTTTTATGAAGCCCGCCAGCGGCGGGGGTAGAGTGGCTCGTCGGCAAATTCGGGATGGAATCTGGACATGGACAACTCACCGCGGGCCGCGAAGTTTCTGGCGCTCATGATTGCCGCAACTTTGCTCGGCGCTTGTGACAAGCCTGCGGCTCCCGAGCCATCGCTGGCGGCCACTGCCAGTCCGTTCAAGCCGACCGCCGGCGTTCAAGACATCATGGCCGGCATGGTCGATCCCGCAGCAGATTACATTTGGGGATCGGTGAGCACTACCGTCACAGCGGCGGGCACCGAAGACAAGCAGCCGCGCACCGACGAAGAATGGAACGAGGTGCGGCGGCAGTCGATCATTCTCACCGAAGCGGCCAATCTGCTATTGATCGAGGGCCGCCACGTGGCGCGTGAGGGCAAGCCACTCGAAGATCACGGCACGCCCGGCAATCTGACGCTCGATCAAGTGGAGCAGGCCATTGCCACCGATCGCGCCAGCTTCGTGGCATTCGGCCAGGCATTGCACGATGCCGGTGCGGCGCTGCTGAAAGCCGCCGATGAGAAAAATGTTCAGGCCATCATGGCCGGCGGCGAAGTGCTCGACGGCGTCTGCGAGGGCTGTCACCTGAAGTTCTGGTATCCCGGCCAGAAGATTCCGCCGCTGCCCGACCAGGCGCCCGAGACCAATTGAGTTACTGGAAGCGCCCGACCCAGGTGTCGAAATCGTTGAGCGCGGAGCTCAACAGTTTGCGCGTGTCCTCGGCGATCAGCTTGCCGTCCGGACCAAACAGCTTGGCGACTTCGGGAATGTACAGCTCGGGCGAGGGCATCACTGGCGAGCCGATCACCGAGAGCGTGTGCCGCACTTGCTGATGGCCGGACATCGCGCCGAGCCGGCCGGGCGTTTGAGAAACGACCAATGCCGGTTTGCCTCGCCACACACTTTCTTTCGGCGGCCGCGAGCCGACGTCAATCGCGTTCTTCAGCACACCGGGCATGCCGCGGTTGTATTCCGGAGTGACGATTACGACGCCATCCGACTTGCGAATCTGCTCGCGAAACGTGCGCCACTGCGCCGGCGGTGCGTCTGTTTCCAGGTCCTGGTTATAGAACGGCAACTCGCCGATGCCCACTTCAGTGAGCTTGATCGTCGGTGGCGCCAGCTCCACCAGTGCCTGCGCCACCAGGCGCGTGTAAGCGCCCCGGCGCAGACTGCCGACGATCAAGGCGAGATTTCGCATAGGGTCTCCAGGTCAGGATGGCGGCTGATGCGGCACTTGGCGCAGCTGGTTGATGTCGTAGCCCATGTTACGGACCCGCGACAACAGCGCATCGAAATCGGTAGCTGAAATGTTCGGCGAGCGCGTGAGGATCCATACGTAGTCGCGCTGGTCGCGGCCGATGATGGCTTCCTGGTAGTTGTCGTCGAGGTACACGATCTTATAGTCGGCCTTGACGGGCCCGGCAAACTGCATCGCCCACTCGGCGTTGGTCGCCGTGTTCATGACGATACCGCGCATCGAGTACTTCTTCACCTTGCCGTCGAGCGCGCCTTGGTTGAAGGTGAAGGTCGTGGCGATCGTGCCGTCGCTGTTCAGTTGGTAGCGCTCGACCGCGTTGAACGCAGCTTTTTCGACCACCGTAGGCATGTGACCGACGACATACCAATCGCCCATGAACCGTTGCAGGTAGACCGTCGGCACGGTGCGGATCGGCGGTTTCGTCGGAGCGCTCTGGCAGCCCGCCAGTAGCGTCACGCAGACGAGCGTCGTGCTCTTGAGCCACGCGCGAAGAGAGTGTTTCATAAGCCTCCTGGATCACAGTAGTCTGCATTGGCCGACAATGTCTGATCATCGGGCTGATCATCGGCGCCGGCATCGGATCGATTCGCCGCCCTGGCGCGGTCGGATGTGACTGCAGTTTCTTCCTAACCCTGGCCTGCTCCCCGGACTATCATTGCGCCATGTGCGGCCGATATGTCTCCCCGGAAGAAGCGGCGATCGAGCGTGCTGTGGAAGTGCAGCGGCGCAGCTGGGCCGAGCGCTTTCGGGCGGAAGGGTTGTTTGGCCGGCGATACAACGTTTCGCCGACGGATCCCGTGCCCGTGGTGCGCGTGGTACGAGAAATCGACGGGCAGCGCGAAGGCGCACATCTGCGCTGGGGTTTGATCCCGTATTGGGCCAAGGGCAAACCCATGGGCAACACCATCAATGCCCGCATCGAAACCGTGCGCACCAATTCCACGTTTCGCGACGCCTGGCAGCGAGGGCAGCGGTGCCTGGTGGCGCTGTCGGGATTCTATGAATGGCAGGCGCAGCCGCCGGACTGGCAGGTGACGATTCCGTTCTACATCACCGTCGTCGATCAGGATCCGTTCTTCCTGGCCGGCTTGTGGGATCGTTCGCAAACACCGCAAGGTGAACTGATCGAGTCGTGCACCGTGATCACCATGCCGGCCAACGAGCTCATGGCCGATATTCACAATTCCAAGAAGGCCGGCACCAAGCGCGTGCTGCTGCCGAAGGAAGAGCGGCGAATGCCGGCGATCCTCGCGCAGGAAGATCACGACACATGGCTCAACGGCACGCCCGAAGAGGCATGGAAGGTGCTGAAGCAGTTTCCGTCGGGGATGATGTTTGCTATTCCGGTGAGCAACCGCGTGAACAGCAATCGCAACGACGGGCCGGAATTGATCCAGCGTCGCGAGGCCGAGGTTCAAAAGGAAGCCGAGCAGCCGCCCTCGGGCCAGCAGTCCGACCTGTTCGGCTGAGTTCCATGCTGACGACGCTCGCGATTTCCAACTATCGCAGCATTCGCGAGTTGGTCATGCCGCTCGGGCCGCTGAACCTCGTGACCGGCGCGAACGGCAGCGGCAAATCCAATTTGTATCGAGCGTTGCGTCTGCTCGCGGAAACCGCGCAAGGCGGCGTTGTTTCCACACTCGCGCGCGAAGGCGGACTTTCATCGACGCTGTGGGCCGGCCCTGAAACAATCACGCGACGCATGCGAACGGGCGAGGTGCCGGTTCAAGGCGGGCCGCGCAATGAAGTCGTCGCGTTACGCATGGGCTTTGCGTCGGATGAATTCAGTTATGCGATCGACCTGGGCCTGCCGATTCCGGCGATCACGCTGTTCAGCCTGGACCCGGAAATCAAATGCGAAAGCATTTGGAACGGCGCCATCCTTCGGCCGTCCGCGGTGTTGGTCGAGCGGCGGGGGGCGCTGGTGAAGGTGCGCGATGAGAAAGGTCAGTGGCAGAAAGTCACACGCTCGCTGCCGGCGTTCGACAGCATGTTCAATCGGCTCGCCGATCCGATACGCACACCCGAGGTGCTGCGGCTCCGCGACGAAGTGCGTTCGTGGCGTTTCTACGATCACTTTCGCACCGATGCTGAGGCGCCGGCGAGACTCGCGCAGGTTGGCACGCGCACCCCGGTGCTTGCTCACGACGGTCGCGATCTCGCTGCCGCGTTACAAACAATTCGCGAGAATGGCAACGGCGCAGGGTTGGATGAAGCGATCGAAGACGCGTTTCCCGGAGCGAAGCTCGCGATCAACGCGGAGTCCGGCTGGTTCAGCCTGGAGCTGCGGCAACATGGCTTGTTGCGTCCATTGCGAGCCGCTGAATTATCCGACGGAACTCTCCGCTATTTGTTATGGATTGCAGCTTTGCTCACGCCGCGGCCGCCGGCGCTGATGGTGTTGAACGAGCCGGAAACGAGCTTGCATCCCGACCTGCTGCCCGCGCTCGCGAAGCTGATCCGCGTCGCGTCCCGTAACACGCAGATCTGGATCATTTGTCATGCGACGCGACTGATCGCCGCGCTGCTCGAAGATCCCAACTGCATGCACTTCGAGCTCTACAAGGAGCTGGGTCAAACGCGCCTGGTGAATCAAAGCTCGCTGGAGCAACCGCCGTGGAAGTGGCCGACGCGCTAACTCGGTAACGAGCCTGTCCAGCGGCGTAACAACTCGTCCAGGCACGTCGTGCTCGATTTGCCCGGCGCCCGCAGCGATGTCATCAGCGACTTGAAGTGAGCGATGTCGGCCTCGATGGCCTTCACCTTGTCGGCGTGCAGTTCCAGCGGCTGAGCCTCTTTCTGCGAAGCCTTGAGCAGCGTGAGCTCATTCACCCACTCCCGATCGCCGCGCTCGACCCATTGCGAATCGAGCAGCTCGTCGAGCTCCGTCGGCGGCTGCGTTTGCAGATGCTCGATCCAGCGGCACGCATACAGTGGCCGCAGCACATAAAACAACTTCTTGATGCCGATCTTGCCGTCGGCATAGTTGTCCGCCAGGGCGCGCTCGGCCATGTTGCAATAGTGGTTCATGCCGGCGATGGGATTGAAAAACATCGGCAGCAGGTCGCCGAGCTCACGGCGGAACTCGGGGACTTCCGCGTAAGTGATGGGCGAGCCGATCCACTCGTTGAGCGCCAGGTTGCACTTCGCAAACAGCCGCAGTGTTTTGCGCAGGTCCCAGCCGGACACATCGAGATCGCCTGGCAGCATCTCCTCGATCACATCGCGCGGCTCGGCGATGGAGATGTACCAATCCGCCGGGTGCGCGTAAATGAAGCGAACATCGTAGTCGCTGTCGGGCGATGCAAAGCCCCAGGCGCGGCTGCCCGATTCAACGGCCAGCAGCACACGGACCTGGTGTTCGCTCTGGATGCGTTCGAGCTCTGCGACGATTCGCGCGTTCATGGACAGCGTTGTTCCCAGCTGGAAGTGAGGTTTTGCAACAGGCGACTCGCGGTGGCCGGATCGCACCGTTCAGGCAACTGCGACGACTGCTTGAGCCGCTCACACTCATCCAAGATCGCCTCGGCGATGGCCATGATCTCCTCGAACGAGCGCCTGCCGGCGCGAATTGTGAGCAACAGCTCCAATTCCGCACCCATGAACCGGACCAGCGGCTGGCCCGTGGCCATCAGCGAACGGCCCGACATCAGCAGGCGCACCGTGTGCATCATGTTCTTGGCGTCGAAGTCGATCTCGCCTCGCTCCTGCTGCTGCCAGCGCGCCTCGTTGCGCTCGCGGCGCCATTGCCAATAGTTCTGATGATCCGTCAGCGCTTGTTTCCAACCCTGCTCGTTATAAAGCAGCAGGCCGGCGAAACGGACGGCTTCATCCGGCTGCGGAATCGACTCGCACGCGATCACATCGCCTCGGAACACACCCTTGGCGCCGGGGCCGTAGTGATAGAGGCGATATGTATCGCGAGCATGCTCCAGCCTGGCGGCGTGGTATTCGCTCAGGTCCCAACCGATGGTGCGCAATGGAACCGGACGCGAGGGCAGGGCATCGGTCGACGGCCGCCACGGAACGATGTGGCAGAAATCTTCCCGGCTGGGCGGCTCCGGCGGCTTGGGATTGTTGATCCATTTGTTTTGCCCGCGAGCCTTCTTGATCTGCGACATCGCATAGCCGGCGTGCGTGTCCGCGCATTGCTTGGAAACAAAAATGTCCCGCGCGGCGATCAGCTGCTGCATCTCCGGCGACGTTTTCAGAACGCAGTCGTCCGGCATGAACAGCAGTTCGAGAATGTTTGGATTGGCCTGGCTCAACAGCTCGATCACGCGGCGCAGGCTGAAATAAACGACATTGCCGCGCTCGTCGCTCACCTGGTCCGGCGGCCGCTCCAGATTCATGTATTCGCGCGCCGGCACGGCGAAAATGCCGCGAGTGTCCTCGTCGCTGTTCGCGTTCGCCGTTCCATATGCATGGCTGCCTGCGATGCATTCGAACAGAATGGTCTGTGGCTTGGTTGCGAGCAGCTCTTCCGGGGTCTTCATGTAGTGAATGTTAGCAGCAAGTCCCTGCCGGTCCGATGACAGGCAACCCCAGGGTTGCCATTTGCTGCTCGCGGCGTTATGGTGTTTCGCAACCAGGAGGTTGCCTATGGCTGACACGACTCCCCAGAATACCGACCGCATCGAGAAGCAAATCGTCCTACGCGCGCCGCGCGAGCGCGTGTGGAATGCAATCAGCGACGCCCGGCAGTTCGGCGCCTGGTTCGGCGTCGAGTTTGAGAGCGGCTTCGTCGCGGGTTCGTCCATGAAAGGCAGGATCGTGCCGACCCAGGTCGATCCCGAGATTGCCAAGATGCAGCAGCCGCACACCGGCAAGATGTTTCAAATATTCGTCGAGCGCATCGAGCCGATGCGCGCATTCGCCTTCCGGTGGCATCCGTTTGCCATCGATTCCAGCAAGGACTACAGCAAAGAACCGATGACGCTGGTCACCTTCGAGCTGGCCGAAGCGCCCGGCGGCACAGCGCTGACGATCACCGAATCCGGTTTCGACAAGATTCCTCTGGAGCGTCGCGCCGAGGCATTCACTGCCAATATTCGCGGCTGGGATGCGCAGGCCAGGCTCATCCAGAAGTACCTGGAGCAGAGGCCCGCGGAGAAACGCTAGCGTGGTGCATGGATCGAGGGCCGCTGTCGCAGCGGCGAAAGTTTCCAACGCCGCACCGGTGTTTGCCGCGCTCGGCGACGAAACACGTTTGCGCATCGTCATTCGACTTTGCGACGGCGGCCCGCAGTCCATCGTGCGCCTGACGGAAGGTTCGAATGTTTCACGTCAGGCGGTTACGAAGCATCTGCGGGCGCTGTCGGATGCCGGGCTGGTCCGCAGCGAGCGCGTCGGGCGCGAAACGCTGTGGGAGCTCGAAACCAAACGCCTTGCCGAAGCGCGTCAGTATCTCGATCGCATCTCGGAACAGTGGGATCGGGCGCTGCTGCGCTTGAAGGCGTTTGTCGAGGAGTGATCACTAGCCGCGATGGCCGGGGATCGCGTAGCCGCCATCGACCAGAATGTTCTGGCCGGTGATGAAGCGCGCCTCGTCGGAGCACAACCACACCACTGCCGATGCCACGTCGTCCGGTTGGCCGAGCCGTTGAGCGGGCGTGTGGGTGACGAACGGAGCGATGCTCGCGTCGCTGGTCACAAAGCGACGAAACATCGGCGTGTCGATGATGCCTGGGTTGACGTTGTTGAATCGAATGCCTTCTGCGGCGGCATCCAACGCAAGCGCGCGGATCATGCCGTCCAATCCCGCCTTGGTGGCGGAATAGATCGACGTGCCTGGGAACGCGCCGTGCGCGAGCCACGAAGATGTATTGACGACGGCGCCGCCGTTTCCGGCGCGACGCATGGCTTCGAGCGCGTACTTCGCCGTCAACCAAACGCCTTTGAGATTGATGCCGACGGTGTAATCGAAATCTTCCGATGTGAGCTCCGCGATCGGCTTGATCGCGCCTTCCACACCGGCATTCGCGAACACCGCATCGACGCGGCCGAACCGCTGCAGCGTGCGATCGAACAGATTTTTCACCGCCGTGGCCTGGGCGACATCGGTCGGTATGATCGCCACCCGGTCGGGGGCGGCGATTTGCTCCGCGACCAGTTCGAGCTCGCGGGCACGTCGTCCCGCCAGCACGACGCTGGCGCCTTCGCGAGCGAATGCTAGGGCCGCCGCGCTGCCAATGCCTGTGCCGGCGCCGGTGATCACTGCCACCTTTCCGTTGAACCGTTGCATATACTTCTCCTCGTCAGAACGGGTTGTTGCTGGGTGAGGGAAGCTTGAGCGCGCAGGCGGCGTCGAAAAATCGGGTGGGGCTGCAAGGGCCTTGAAGGCCGGCTTCACAATCGCATGAAACCCGAACACCTCCCGGCCTTGTACGTCTTCGCCCGCATCGCCCATCACGGCAGCTTCACGCGTGCCGCTGCTGAATTGGGTATGAGCGCCTCGGCGTTGTCGCAGACCGTGCGTACGCTCGAACGTCGGATGGGCCTGCAACTGCTCAATCGCACGACGCGCAATGTGAGTTTGACGGAGCACGGCGCGCGGTTCCTCGAACAGCTGCGCCCCGGGCTCGATCAGATCGACCTCGCGCTGACATCGCTGGAAGGATCGCGCATCGATCCGGCGGGCACGCTGCGAATCAATCTGCCTCGGGTGGCAGCGACGCTGCTGGTGATGCCGATGCTGGACAGCTTTCAGCGCGCTTATCCAAACATTCGCGTCGAGCTGTCGGTGCGCGAGGAATTCGTCGACCTGGTTGGTGGCGGCTTCGACGCCGGCATTCGCTTGGGGGAGAGCGTCGATAAAGATATGGTCGCGGTCCGTGTGTCCGTCGACGAGCGCACCATCGTCCTTGGATCTCCCGCGTACCTTGCCGCTCACGGCCGCCCGAAGTCACCCGATGACTTGCACCAGCATCGCTGCATTCGCTTCCGCTTCACCGGCAGCGGCGCGCTGTATCACTGGGAGTTCGAGCGCAACGGCCGCGAGATCGAGATGGAGCCGGAAGGTTCACTGATCGTCAACGACAACGATCTCATGGTCGACGCCGCCAGGCGCGGCCTCGGCCTCGCTCTCGTGTTCCGCTCCAGCGTCACTGCCGATCTCACTTCCGGCGCGCTCGAAGAAGTGCTCCCCGAGTGGTCTACGCAGTTCCCCGGCTTCTTCCTGTACTACCCTCGCTCCGCCGCGGCCCAGCGGCAGATGCCGATGAAGCTGCGCGTGTTTATCGATGCGCTCAAGGCACGGATGAAATGAGCATGCGAATGAATGTGAAGCTGGGCGTTTGTATGCTGGTGTGTTTGGTTGTGCATGCGGCGTCGACACAGGCAATGATCTTCTACCGGCCTCGTCCGCTGAGCAATTCGATCAAGAATGCTCCGGTGGTTGCGCATGTCCGGATCAAGGAGATTCACGATCGTCACTTTCGCGACGGCGGCGAATTGGTCAGCTGCGGCAGGGATTACGTTGTCGATGTGCTGACGACGTTCAAGGGCAGGCCCCGTTCGGAACGTACATTCAGCCTGGTGGGTCAACCCCACGCATTGTTTTCTCACGAGGTAAAACCAGGCGACGAACTCCTGGTGCTGCTCACGGCCCGGCGTAGAGAAGAGAGCGCCGACAACGAACCCACCGACGTCATCACTGGCCCGCCCTCCCGTGCCGAGATCAAATGCCGCGCGCAGTTGAGCTTGATGACGCTGTGGGATGGAAGTGGAGGCGGATACCCGCTGATCTTCCAGCCTCGCACGTCGAGCTCGGGTCACACACATACTGCATGGTTGGCTTACAGCACCCTGCGGACTGCGCTGCCTGAGTCATTGCTCGACGAAGGAGTGACGTACTTCGAGAACTGCCCGGCGCGAGAGTGCACGCAACTGGAACGCATGGTTCCATGGGCGCCGCTCGAGGCCGAGATTCGCCGCTGGACGAACGGAGCCAAGCTCACGCCGCCTTCTTTACCTTCATCTCCACGCGCATGCCCGCCTTCGCGAGCATGTTCACCAGCGCGTCCAGACTGAACTTGTCGATTTTCCCGCGGAGCAAATCATTCACGCGTGGCTGGGTGACGCCGAACTGCTTTGCCGCCTCACTCTGTGTCATCCCCCGCGCCGCATCTCGAATCTCCGACATCAGCTGCGCGCGCAACAGCAGGTTCTCCGCCTCCGGCTGAGGAAAGCCGAGGTCACGGAAAACATTGCCGCTGCCGCGATGTGTCTTTGCTCGTGCTTTCATTGCCGTGCTCTCTGCAGCGTATGAATCAAATCTCGATAACGCGTCGTGGCAAGATCGATGTCCCGCTTGGGCGTCTGCTGCGTCTTTTTTACGAAAGCGTGCAGAACATAAATCGCGTGCGCGAATTTCGCGACATACAACACGCGGAATTCTCCTTTCGCGTGAACGCGGATCTCGTTCACTCCTGCGCCAACGGTTGTCAGCGGCCTCCAGTCGGAGGGCTCGTGACCTTGCTGCACTTCCCACAACTCAAAGCCAATCCGCTCGCGCGCTTCGGGCGCGAATTCACGCACTTGGTCCAGGCTGTCGCCCAGCCAATATAGAGGCTTGATGAACATCATATCAAAACAGATATAAATAGCAACGGACCCGCGGCGCATGCGGTCTAGATCGCGGTAACGATTCGCTGTGAATTGTCCGAGCTGCAGGACGCAGCGGGAGCGCGATTAATTGGGCAAAGACGCCCTTAACTCGCCTTGAAAAATTATTTTGCGCAGGGCGCGGGCGAAACGACGTGCCCTTCCTGATTGAGGGGTAACACTTCATTCCGGGCACATGAGTAACACTTTCAGGCATTTGGGAGATCCCCAATGCCGTGGCGGGAGTGTTGCCAG
>CAMLEO010000135.1 GCA_946478975.1 uncultured Steroidobacter sp. | reverse complement strand
GCTGCTGCTGCCGGCGATGTTGTGGTGGAAGCGGGCGGCGGTGCAGTTGCAGCCCGGGCCGTGGCTGTACCTGCTGGCGCTGCCGCTCGGGATCAACGAGGCAGTGCTGAAGCCGCTGTTCCCGGAATCTCACAACCTGGTCAGCGACTGGTATCTGTTCAATCACTACTTGCTGTTCACGATCTATGGTTTCGTGCTGGCGTCGATGCCGAATGCGTGGGCCTGGATCGCGACACAACGCCATCGCTTGCTGGCGACCGGCGCCGCGATCTACCTGGTCGCGAGCATTTCGTTCTATAAAGGGTGGAGGCAGCATGACACTGCAGCGGATGCCTTCGTTGCAGCGGCATTTACTTGGGCTTGTATCCTCGCATTCATCGGCTATGGCCATCAGCATCTGTCATTTTCCAATCGGCTGCTGCGCTGGGCGCGCGACGCGAGTTATCCCATCTATATCCTGCACCAGACGATCATCGTCGCTATCGGCTACTACGTGGTCCAGGCGTCGTGGAGTCCGTGGGTGAAGTATTGGACCGTGCTCGCCGCGACGCTGGTGAGCTGCGTCGTGCTGTATGAGTTCGTCGTGAGGCGCTTCGCTATCACGCGCTTGATCTTCGGAATGAAGCCGGAGCGCGCGAAGGCCGTGCCGAACGCGGAGGCCGCAGTGGTTTGATATAGTCCGGCCATTCCACTCGCACGAGGAAAGGCCATGTCGAAGTCGCTGCGTCTGATTGCGTTCGCCGCCGTGCCATTGTTGTTGGCGTCGACGCATTCAATAGCCGCGGGCAAGACCATGGCCGACGTGCTGGCGGCGTCCAAGCCTTCCGACTGGCGTCCGCTGGATCCGCAGAACACGTTGTATATGGACTTGCCTACGGGGCGCGTGGTCATCGAGCTCGCGCCCCAGTTCGCACCGAATCACGTTGCGAACATTCGCGCGCTGGCGCGGAGCAAGTATTTCGATGGGCTCGCGATCGTGCGCTCCCAGGAAAATTACGTGGTGCAGTGGGGCGACCCGGATGCGAAAAAGCCGTTCGGCGAGGCTAAGAAAGCGCTGGCGCCGGAGTTCACGCGTGCGGCTCAGGGGCTGAAGTTCACCGCGCTACCCGATCCGGATACTTACGCCCCACAGACCGGCTTCGTCGAGGGATTCCCAGCGGCGCGCGAATCGGCTCAAGGCTCGGCATGGATGGTTCATTGTAACGGCATGGTCGGCGCTGGCCGCGACAACGACGTGAACAGTGGCAGCGGTGCCGAGCTCTACGTCGTCAACGGCCACGCGGCGCGTTTGCTCGATCGCAATGTCACGCTCGTAGGCCGCGTGCTGCAGGGAATGGAAATTCTTTCGACCATGCCCCGCGGCCACGGCGCGATGGGCTTTTACGAGAAGCCCGAAGAGCGCACGCCGATCACGCAGATCCGCCTGGCGGCGGACGTGCCGCCGGAGCAACGCGCGAAGCTCGAAGTGCTGCGGACCGACACGCAGACCTTCACCGATCTGGTGGAGTCACGACGCAACCGGCAGGACGAGTGGTACAAAGTCCCTGCCGGTCACATCGATGTTTGTAACGTCCCGCTGCCGGTCCGCAAGATCAAGTCCTGATCGATCACTCTGCGTGCGATGAAGTGACGATCGTTGCGGGCTCGGCCGTCGCGCCGATGCCCGTGTCCGTATCGATCAACGTCAGGTTGCGCGCATCGCGGTCGACGTGGAAGGTGAGCAACTCACCGTTCGCCGTCGCCACGCGCACGAACTCGCCGCTGTAATCGGTGGTGATCGCAATCGGATTGGTGCCGGCCGGGGCGGAGTTGCGATAGGTCAGCGCTCCGTTCGTGCTGTTGACGCTGAAGATGCTGACGCTGTTGCCGCCCGAGTCGGCGGTGTATGCGAAGCCTCCTTTCGGATCCACGGCAACTCCCGTCGGCACGCGGCCAGCGCCGTAACTGAAAGGAACACCGACTGGCGACAGCGCGCCGGTTTGCGCGTTGATCTGGAACTGACGCAGCGTCGCGTTTGCCGTATCGGTGATGTATGCAAACTTGCCGCTCAGGTCCACGGCGAGCGAACCGGTCGCCACGGTCGGGCCGAGATCCAGCGCCACTTCGCTGCCGAGCTCGCCCGTGCTCACATCGATACCGTAGGTGTAGACCATCGTTCCCGTCGCGGCGGTTGCAATCAACCAGCGACCATTCGGCGCGATCACCAGGTCTTGAACATCGTCCGTCACGGTCTTGGTCACCGGTGAGGACAAGCCGCCCGTGTTCGGATCGATCGTGTACTTCAAAATCGAGGGTGCGCCCGGAATAGAAACATAGGCGTAACGGCCGCTCGGCGCGATTGCCACATACTGCGGGTTGCCGCCCGTGCCCACGGGGCTGGCGGCGATTTCGCTCAGCGCCCCAGTGGTCGCGTTCACCGCATAAATCCTCACACCGACTGCACCGGGATCGGCGACATATGCAAAGCGGCCCTGCGGATCCAGCGTGATGCCGAGCGGGGCATTGGCCGGCACCGAGGGAACAGCGCCGGCGCCGAGCGTGCCGTCCGCAGCGATGTTGAACGTGCGGATGCTGCCGGCCGGATCCGTCACATAAACAAACTTCGAGGACAGGCTCAGCGGCGTCGTGTCTTCTTCGGCGGCGATGACGGTGGGGCTGGCGCCGACGTTGGTCGGCGAATTGGCCAGCTGCGACAGCGAGCCGTCGCTGTTGTCGATGCTGTACGCCGTGAGCTGATTGCTCTGGGTGTTCGCGACATACAAATATTTGCCGGTGCTGTCGACATCGAGCGAGGCCGGAAACGCCGGCGACGCGAACGGGCTGCCGGTGATCGTCGTCAGTGCGCCGGTGTCGGGATTCACGGAGTAGGCGCGGACGTTGAACTCCGGCGTGCCCTGCACCAGCAAATGTCCCGCATACATATTGCGGCCAGTAGGATCGAACGTGATCGCGAGCGGATTAGCGCTGGTGTCGAACGGGCTGCCGGTGATCTTGCCGAGCGCGCCGGTTGTTTCATTGATCGAAAACACCGCGATGCCGTTCGCAACCGTCTGCGTCTGCGGGCCACGCTTGGCATAGATGAAGCTGCCGTTGGGATGCATGCCTAGCAAAGTGATGTTGCTGCCCGCTGCAATCGGGCTACCCGTCAGCGCAGCCGGCACGCCTGTTGCTGCGTTGAGAGCAAACGCTGCGATGCTGCCCGCGCCGGAGTCGAATGCATATGCGAATCGGCCGTTACGTTCCAGCGTCATGCCACCGAACGAGGTGCCGATCGCCACGCGGCTGTTCGGCACTTCGGTGAGTGCTCCGCTGGCCTGATCGATTGCATAGGTGATGAACTCGCCCGAGCCGCTCGCAGCGACGTACGCGAATCGGCCGCTCGCTTCGATCGAGAACGCCTTGGGCGAACTCCCGGTCGCCGCCGGACCGACCAGCGTCAACGCGCCGGTATCTGCGTTAATGGCGTAAGCCGCAATGTTTCCACTGGTCTCGTTGACGGCGTAGATGAAGGGGCGCGTGGGATGGAGCGCAAGCAGCGTGGGTTTGTCGCCGCCGCTCGCGAACGGGCTGCCGGCCACTTCGGTCAACGTTCCCGTGCGCGGATCGAGCGCGAATGCGGACAGGCTGTCGCTGTCTTGATTGGCGACGTAACCGAAACGTTTGCCGCTGGCGGACTTATACAGCGTCAGTTGCGCCGGGCTGGCGCCAGTCTTGGCGACGAACCGCGGGCGCATCTGGCCGTTCGATGCATCGATGGCGTAAGAGGCGAGCGTGCCATCCGCCTGGTTCAAGTTGTAAGCATAGGTCGGCGACGTCGCGGCGCAGGTGATCTCGATCGTCAAGGACGTGGTTGTGATCGTGCCGGTCCCGTTGGCAATCGTGCAGCGCTGTGCTGGATCGCTGGGAGCTGCATCGATCATCACGTTGTAACGTGCGCCGCTCGGCAGGGGCGTGCCGAACGCGTACATTCGATTCGAGTTGGCAGTGATGCGATCGGAGCCGTTGGCGATCTTCAGGCCGGAGCCTGAGAGCCCGCTGACGTTCACGGTCAAGACAAACGTGTCGGTGGCGCAGGCAATATTCACTGAGCTGACATTGCCGGCCCCGACGGTGCCGCTGCCGCTTGCGACCATGCACGTTTGCTGAGGATTGCTCGGCTGCGTCAGGACCGTGACGGCGTAGGCGTTGCCCTGGCGGATCGGCGTCGCAAATGTGAACGGGCCGTTGCCGTTGACGGCGAGGTTGTCGCCGGCGTTGTTCTGCAGAACCAAGCCCGCACCGCTCAGGCCGGTGACGCTGCCGCCGATCGTGTAGCTGGACGGATTCGGGGTCGGGGGATCGGGAGTGCCGCCACCGCCGCCGCCGCCTCCACCACCGCCGCAGCCGGCCGCCGACAAAAGAACGACCAGCGCCACACTCGGGCGCAGCAAGCGAGCCGAAGTCATCCGGAAATCCTCCCCAACGTGTCCGTACGCAGTTGTTGCCGTGGTCGAGTAGTTAAGTGCGCTGCTCACGTTCACCGCAGTCAAGCGCAGATGCGGCGGCGAAGCCAGAACAAAACGCGGTGTTTGTGATCGCCATCACTCGCAAACAGTCGTGCTCGGCTGCGTGTTCCATGGCAGCGTGAAGCAATACTCAAAGCGGAAATAGTTGAGTGCGACGGTGGGCTTGTTCACACTTCCGGTTCTGGTCGCGAGGAACATAATATGGCCCGGAATCTGGCCGACTTTGATACACGCCGTCCCCGTCGCTGGCTGTGGCGCCTGGGCATCCTGATCCCATTGCTGCTGATCCTGCTCGCGGTGCTGTGGACCTGGTTCGCGCTGAACTGGTCCTACTCCGAAGGGGAGCGCGCCGGCGTGCTCCAGAAGTTCTCCCACAAAGGCTGGATCTGCAAGACGTATGAAGGCGAATTAGCGCTGTACGTGGTCGGCGGCGTGGCGCCGCAGATCTGGTTGTTCAGCACGCGCGATCCAGAACTGGCGAAGGAGTTGTCGAAGAATGTCGGGCGGCAGTTACGGGTGCATTACTCCGAGCATCGTGGCGTGCCCAACTCGTGCTTTGCCGAGACGCCGTACTTCGCCGAAAGCTTCACCCTGGTGTCGGGACGATAATAAGGAGCGCCTCATGAGCAACGTATATGACTTCACCACCAACAGCCTCGATGGCAAGCCGGTGTCCCTGCGCGACTACTCGGGCAAGGTGCTGCTGATCGTGAACACCGCCAGCAAGTGCGGCTTCACCCCGCAGTACGAAGGCCTGGAAGCGTTGTATCAGAAGTATCGCGACCGGGGCCTGGCGGTGCTGGGATTTCCCTGCAATCAATTCGGTGCGCAGGAGCCGGGCACGGCGGATGAAATCGGCAGCTTCTGCCAAAAGAACTATGGCGTGAGCTTCCCGATGTTCGAGAAGATCGATGTGAACGGCGAGGGGGCGCATCCGCTGTATCGCTGGCTGAAGAGCGGGGCCAAGGGGCTGCTCGGCAGCGAGGCGATCAAGTGGAACTTCACCAAGTTCCTGATCGATCGCAACGGCAACGTGATCGATCGTTTTGCGCCCACGACCAAACCCGAAGATCTCAAGTCCAATGTCGAGGCGCTGTTGTAGCGAGCTGTGGATGCTGAAAGTCGTATGCATGTGCCTGGCGGCGCTCGGTGCCGTCGCGCTCCCGGTTGTGTCCCAGGCGGAGCAAAAGCCGTTGTGGGAGGCCGGGCTCGGCATTGGCGCTGTGACATTTCCCGACTATCGCGGCTCGGATGAGAGCAGCGTCTATCCCATTCCGGTGCCGTACTTCGTCTATCGCGGCAAAT
Organism: uncultured Steroidobacter sp.; assembly: GCA_946478975.1. The sequence goes on along the minus strand of CAMLEO010000135.1, from coordinate 11,691 downwards.
TCCTGAAGGCGGATCGGGAAGGTGTGCGCGGCGAGCTGTTCGACAAGCGTTACCTGGAATTGAGCTTGAGCATGAACGCGACCACGCCGGTCCGCGACGACAACGACGCACGTGCGGGCATGCCGAATTTGCGGCCGACGGTGGAGATCGGCCCGTCGCTCGATGTGCATGTGTGGCGATCGCCGGGCGAGGACATGAAGCTCGATTTGGTGTTGCCGCTGCGCTTGCCCATTACGGTAGAAAGTTCGCCACGCACGCTCGGCTGGAACTTCGCACCGCGCTTGAACCTCGATATCGAGAACGTCGCCGGTCAGCCGGGCTGGAATTTCGGCATCGGCGTGGGTCCCGTGTTCGGTGCGGCGGAGTATCACCAATACATTTATTCGGTCGCGCCGCAGTTTGCCACCGATCAGCGTCCTGCTTATGAAGCGCGTGGCGGCTATTCGGGCACTCAGGTACTCACCGCAATCTCCAAACGGTTTCCGAAATATTGGGTCGGCGCTTATATCAGCTACCAGAACCTGCACGGCGCCGCCTTCGCCGACAGCCCGTTGGTGCGCCAGCAGAATTACATCAGCGGCGGCATCGGCATCGCGTGGATGATCGGCAAATCCAAGCGCATGGTCGAAGTGGAGCTGGACGACGAGACCAACGAGTAGCTCATTGCGGAACACGTCACTACACTGGCGCCCCACGTACTCACGTGGGTTCGCGCCAGGAAGTCGCCGATGTCCGCATCTCCGCATCGTTTGCAAAGTGCCGCTGGGCTGAGCGTCGAGCTGCTCGAGAACGGCGCGCTGCGCCGGATGGATCACGGCGACACCATCCTCAATCTGTTCCTGGGCAACGAGCTGGAAGGCGGCGTCGCGAATTTATATTTGCGACGGTTGAACGCCGACGCGGCGCAGTCCATCGAGCTGCTCGGGCCTCGCAGCCCGACAAAATTTCAGCGCACCGGCGACGCTTGGGTGGGCTCGGGCGCGTGGTCGGGCATTCGTTACACGGTCACGCTGCAGCTCGCAGCGTCGGCGCCAGCGTGGTTCTGGCACGTGAGCCTGGAAAATTCTTCAAGCGCGCCGCTCGACGTTGATGTCATCTATGCGCAGGACGTAGCGCTCTCGCCGTACGGCACTGTGCGCTTGAACGAGTACTACGTGAGTCAGTACGTCGATCACACGCCGCTGTCGCATCCGAAGTACGGGCACGTGATCGCGTCTCGACAAAATCTTCCCGCCGGCGGCCGCCATCCCTGGTGCGTGATCGGATCGCTGCGTCATGGGCAGAGCTTCGCGACCGATGCCCTGCAGGTGCATGGCTTGGCCACTCGCGCCGGCGTGCTGCCGGTCGGCATCGTGCAAGGCTTGCCCGCACGACGATTGCAGCACGAACACTCGATGGTTGCGATTCAAGATCAGGCGCTGCACTTGGCGCCGGGCGAGCGGGCCGCCACGGGATTCTTCGGCTGGTTCAGCCCGGATCATCCAGCGGCCACGTCGGCGGCCGATCTCGATGCGGTGAATAGTGCGGTGGCTTTGCCGGAGGCGTCGGCGCGGTCGGCAAGTAACGTTGACGTTACGCAAGGTGACATCGACGCGACCACGCTGTTCACAAAGTCCGCGTCGCTACAAACGTTGGATTTGAATGCCGACGAGTTGCATTCATGGTTCGGCTCGTCACGTCGTCACGAAGAAACAGACGAGCACGGCCGGCCGCTGGCATTCTTTTGCGACGAGGAACGTCACGTCGTGCTGCGGGCGAAGGAGCTTCGCGTACAGCGTCCGCACGGTCACATGCTTCGCACCGGCAGCCATCTCACACCGGACGAGACGGCGCTGACCTCGACCGTGTGGATGAACGGCGTGTTTCATTCGATGCTCACCCAAGGCCACGTGAGCTTCAATCGCCTGTTGTCGACGGTGCACAGTTACCTCGGATTGTTCCGCTCGCATGGCCAGCGCGTGTTCGTTGAACTGGAAGGCGAGTGGCGACTGCTCGACGTGCCGAGCGCGTTTGAGATTCAGCCTCGAGCATGCCGCTGGATCTACAAACATCCGGGCGGCGTGATCGAAGTTCGCAGCGCGGCGAGCGGCGAGCACGAGCTGACGTTGAAGGTCGATGTGCGCGAGGGCGCACCGGTGCGGATGCTGATCTCAAATCACATCGCGCTGAATGGCGACGACGGCAGTCTCGCGAGCGAAGTCAGCTGGCGACAAGAAGGAATATCCATCGTCGTGCAGCCCGCGGAGGGCAGCGATCTCGCGCGTCGATTCCCCAACGGCACGTTTGTGATTGCGCCCGCCGACGGAGCGACAATCGAGCGCGTGAGTGGCGACGATTTGTTGTTCGTCGACGGTCGTTCCCGTCGCCAGCCGTATGTGTGTCTCGTTGCGGCGGCGGCGAAATCGTTTGGTCTCAGCATCCGCGGCAATCTGGTCACGGAAAGCGTGGACGTTCCGAAGGCGGCGAAGGCTGAGCAGTTGCTTGAACTGCTCGACGTCGATGCTCCTGCCGGCAGTCCGCTGGCAGAGCAGGTCGCGAGGCTCGCCGACATTCTCCCTTGGTTTCGGCACAACGCGCTGGTGCATTACCTGTCGCCTCGCGGGCTGGAGCAATATTCCGGCGGCGGTTGGGGCACGCGCGATGTAACGCAAGGGCCGATCGAGATGCTGCTAGCGCTCGGAGCGCATGCGCCGGTGCGCGATCTGTTGATACGTGTGATGCATGCCCAGGCTCTGGAAGGCGACTGGCCGCAATGGTTCATGTTCTTCGAGCGCGAACGTGAGATTCGCGCCGGTGATTCTCATGGCGACATCGTGTTCTGGCCGCTGCTCGCGCTCGCGCAGTATCTGATTGCGTCCGGCGACAGCGCCATCCTCGACCAACCCGTATCGTTTTATTCATCTCACAACGGTCTGCCGCCGGTGCCGCTGTGGAAGCATGTCGAGAAGGCGCTTAGGGTGATCGAGCGTCGAATCGTCAGCGGCACGGCTCTGGCTGCGTATGGTCATGGCGATTGGAACGACGCGCTTCAACCTGCCGATCCCGACATGCGCGAGCGGATGTGCAGTGCCTGGACAGTCACGTTGCATCATCAGGTGCTGACGACCTTGGCTCAGGCGTTGCGTAGTATCGGCCGCGATCACGACGCCACGAGGTTCGAGAGTTGGGCGGCGAATGTGAAACGCGACTTCCAGCGAGTGTTGCTGGTCGACGGCGTGCTCACGGGCTATGCGTCGTTCGAGTCCGAAGGCAAGGTCAATTATCTGCTTCACCCGCGCGACAACATCACCGGCGTGCGCTACAGCTCGCTCGCAATGATCCACGCGATTCTGGAAGACATGCTGACGCCAGAGCAGGTCCACGATCATCTGCGACTCATCGATCTGCATTTGAGCGGGCCGGACGGGGTGCGTCTGTTCGATCGGCCGATGAATTATCACGGCGGGCCGATGCGTTTCTTCCAACGCGCCGAGAGTGCCACGTTCTTCGGGCGCGAGATCGGGTTGATGTATATGCATGCGCATCTTCGTTATGCGCAAGCACTGGCGCGCGTGGGCGAGGCCGATCGTTTCTTCCGTGCGTTGTGCCAGGCGAATCCCATCGGCATCCGGCAGCTCGTGCCGTCGGCCACGCTGCGCCAGGCGAATTGTTATTACTCCAGCTCCGATGCGGCGTTCGCAGATCGTTATGAGGCGAGCGACGAGTACGAGCGTATTGCTCAAGGCACGGTGCCGCTCGATGGCGGCTGGCGGGTGTATTCGAGCGGCGCGGGCATCGGATTGAGCTTGATCGTGCGGCGGTTCCTCGGCTTGAACATCGAGGCGAAGGCGCTGACGTTGGATCCGGTGATTCCGGCCGCGTTGAGCGGGCTGCGCGTCCGCTTGTCGTTGTCAGGCAAGGCCGTCGAGCTCACGTATGAAATCAAAGGTGCGGGCCACGGCGTGACCGCGGTGAAAGTGAACGGGCAGGATGTTTCCTTGAGCCACGATGCGAACCCGTATCGGACCGGGGCCGCTCGGATCCAGCGGACGCAGCTGACGCGAATGCTCGACCGAGCCACGAACGCGATTGTTGTCCACGTAGGGTGACCCAGCTTTGATCGCGAGCGCCTGGCTGGAACGCATTTCCCTGCGCTGCTGCGCGTGGTCGGAACGTTGGATTCCGGACGCGTATGTATTTGCGGTGCTCGCCGTGATCGTGGTCGCTGTGGTTGCGATCGCGTTGGGCTCGCCGGTGACGCAGACCGCAAAAGCATTCGGGGACGGCTTCTGGAGCTTGATTCCGTTCACCATGCAGATGAGCTTCATCATCATCGGCGGCTATGTCGTCGCGAGCTCCCCGCCCGTCGCACGCTTGATCGATAAAGTCGCCGCTCTGCCCAAGTCGGGACGAGGCGCGATCTGTTGGGTCGCCGTCATCAGCATGCTGTGCTCGCTGCTGCACTGGGGCTTGAGCATGATCCTCGGCAGCTTGCTCGTGCGCGCGCTGGCGCGACGAGAGAATCTCGGTATGGATTATCGAGCCGCAGCGGGAGCGGCGTATCTCGGCCTGGGATCGGTGTGGGCGATGGGCCTTTCTTCTTCGGCCGCGCAGTTGCAAGCGAATCCCGCGAGCATGCCGCCTGCGTTGCTGCCCATCACCGGTGTGATTCCGTTTACCGAAACAATTTTCCTATGGCAGTCGATCGCGTTCACGGCAATTCTCGTTAGCGTGACGTTGGCGGTCGTGTGGCTCACCGCGCCTCGGAAAGAGAATGCGCAGACGGCGCAGGCGATGCAGGTGAATGTGGAGGCGGTGATCGAGCCTGCGGGGGCTAAAGCCGTGCGGCCTGGCGAGTGGTTTGAGCACAGCCCGTTGCTCAATGTGCTGGTCGCAGCGTTGGGTGCAGTGTGGTTGTATCAGGAGTTCGCAAGCAAAGGCGCGGCGCTCGCGATCTCCAATCTCAATACTTATAACTTCCTGTTCGTGATGCTGGGCTTGTTATTGTGCTGGCGGCCGAGAGTGTTCATCGACGCAACCGCGAGAAGCGTGGGCGGTGTCAGCGGCGTGCTGATTCAATTCCCTTTCTACGGCGGCATTGCCGCGATTCTCACCACCGCCGTCGGCAGCGAAGGCGAAAGCATCGCTCATCACCTGTCGACGTTCTTCGCGCACGCGGCGACCAAGGAAACATTTCCCATCGTGATGGGCGTGTACTCGGCGGTGCTGGGATTCTTCGTGCCCTCGGGCGGCGGCAAATGGATCATCGAAGCGCCGTATGTGATGCAGGCCGCGAACGAGTTGAAGGTGCATCTCGGCTGGGCGGTGCAGGTTTATAACGCCGCTGAAGCGCTGCCGAACCTGGTCAATCCGTTCTGGATGCTGCCGCTGCTCGGTATCCTCGAGCTGCGCGCCCGGGATGTCATCGGCTTCACGATGATTCAATTCATCGTGCACGTGCCGCTGGTGTTGCTGATGCTGTGGGCGTTCGGGCTGACGCTGGAGTATCGGCCGCCCGTGATGCCGTAGCGCTACACCAGCAGTTCGCGCCTCACGCGCTCGCGCGTTTCATCGCTGACGCCAACGGTCTTGGCGAGGTACGCGTCGAAACCGCCGAGCTCACGGTCGATGTGCTCGAAGGCCGCTTGTATGAAAGCTGGGTCGGCACTGAACAAGACGCGGCGCATGTCTTCCGGCATGGACAGCAACGGCGTGTGATTGTCAGCGACGCCGAGCTGCGCGTTCTGACGGCTGCGGATGAACGTTTCGAAGTCGCCCGACGTATTGGTCAGCAGATAATCTTCGATCGCCGTTTCCTCCGGCACATCGAGTGCACGCAACAGCACCGCGACCGCGATGCCAGTGCGATCCTTGCCGGCTGCGCAGTGGACGATCAAAGGAACATTGCCTTGCGCGATCGCCTCGAACATTCCGGCGATGCGGCCTGCCATCCACGCCGGCAGCGCGCGATACAACGCGACCATCGCGTCGAACATTCCTGCGGCAGTCCTCGGACGATCCGCTGCGAGCCCGCGAACCGTCGGCGTCACCGTGCCGTCTTCCCAGGACAACGCACTCGTACTCGCGTCCGGCCAACGCGTCGGTTCGCGTTCACGCTCTTCGGCGCGTCGTAAATCGCAGATTGCCCGGACTTGCAGCTGAGTCAGCGGCGCGTGATCGTCGGTCGTGAAATACGTGAGCACACCGGCGCGATACACCTTGCCCCAGCGCGTGTGCGCGCCGTGACGGGTGCGATAGCCGCCGATGTCACGAAAGTTACAGCCGCCTTGGAAAGCAAGAACGCGTTCGCGCTCAGCGCGAACCATAGAATCCGATGCAGTCATGGACACGCCTTACCAGGAGAGGCAGGCAGTGTCTCACAGTCTCTGCCGCATCAATAATCGAGCTGGATGGTGCCGGCCGGTTGCAGGATGTAGGCGTCCGTCGCATCCAGGCGTGCGTACTGCATACCGTCGTTCTGATCGGGCGGCAGCGGTGCGAAAATGCGCCAGGCCTGCGTCGGATGCGCCACGGCCCAGAACGGAGCGAGAATGCCGGGCCAGACCTGGGGTGTGGTCGGGATGTTACGCTCGCCCTCGACCTCCACCTCTTCGATGTTTTCGCGGAAGGTTGCCGCGAGCACATGGTTGATCTGCTCTTGCGTGAACAGCTGCGTTACGTCGGGTGCTCGCAGATCGAGCTCCTCAGCGGCTGCGGCCTGGCTGATCAAGATCGCCGCAACGAACGCAGAAGTCACCACCAAAGCCCAGCGAATGTTCGAGCTCATAGCGTTGCCCACCGTATGATTCGACCGAACAGACCCGTTACGAACTAAGAAGCAGTATGACGACGATAAGTTCCGATTCAACCATGACAGGCGCGTCAGCCGGAGAGCCCCTGAGCGGTGCAGCCATGAGCGGAGCGCTGTCACATTTGCGCGTGCTCGACATGAGCCGGGTGCTGGCCGGTCCGTGGTGTGGCCAGATCCTGGCGGATTTAGGGGCCGAAGTCATCAAAATCGAGCGCCCCGGTGTCGGCGACGACACTCGCAGCTGGGGCCCGCCCTACCTGAAGGACAAGGAGGGCAAGGACACGCGCGAGTCGGCGTATTTCCTGGGCGCCAATCGCGGCAAAAAATCCGTCACCCTGGATATTTCCAAACCGGCCGGGCAGGAGATCGCGCGTCGGCTCGCGGCCCGCAGCGATGTGCTGATCGAAAATTATAAAGCCGGCGACCTGACGCGTTACAACCTCGGTTATGAGCAGCTCGAGGCCCTCAACCCCGGATTGATTTATTGCTCCATCACCGGCTTCGGCCAGACCGGCCCGATGAAACAAGTCGCCGGTTACGATTTCATCATTCAAGCCATGGGCGGTTTGATGAGCGTCACCGGCGAGCGCGACGATCTGCCGGGCGGCGGTCCGCAAAAAGTCGGCGTCGCTGTCGCCGATATCACGACCGGCATGTATTCCACCGTGGCCATTCTCGCCGCGCTCGCGCATCGATCTCGCACCGGGCGGGGGCAATACATCGACATGGCGCTGCTGGACGTGCAGGTCGCCATGATCGCCAACATGAATATGAATTACCTGATCTCAGGCCGTGCGCCGAAGCGGCTCGGCAACGCGCACGCCAACATCGTGCCCTACCAGGTGTTCGATGCTTCCGACGGGCAGTTCGTCGTCGCTGTCGGCAACGACGGTCAGTTCGCAAAGCTTTGCGAAGCTGCGGGCCAAACGTTTCATCTAGAGGCACGCTTCCGTCGCAACGAGGATCGCGTGCGCAATCGTGAGGTGCTGGTGCCGCTACTCGCGGCCGTATTGAAACAACGCCGGGTCGCGGAGTGGATCGCGTTGTTCGAGCCACTGGGAATCCCAGTCGGCCCGATCAACAATCTCGCGCAAGTGTTCGAAAATCCGCAGGTGCGGAGTCGGCAAATGCGATTGGATCTGCCGCATCCCTTGGCCGGCACGGCGCCGTCGGTGGCGAATCCAATCAAGATGTCGGGAACTCCCTTGCGTTACGAAGCTGCGCCGCCAACTCTCGGTCAGCACACACGCGAAGTGCTCGAAAGCGCGGGCCTGAGCGCCAGCGAAATCGAGCAGCTGCACGCGGCTGGAGTCGTGTAGCAAAAGGGACCCCTCTTCCGACGCGCGGAAGAGGGGACAAGGGGACGATTACTTGTACTCGTCGTTGCGATATTCCACCGCCACCTGGTGAACTGCCGGGAAGCTGTGGTCACAATGACTGACGTCGAACTGCCACTTGTGGAGCACGCTGCGGGTGGCGGCGAGGTCCAGCAGCAAATGGCCGCTGGAGTGCTCGACTTCCGCATCCGTTGGGTGTCCAGTTGCGTCCAGGGTCACGTTGATCAGCACCGTGCCCTGGTGGCCGCGCAGCTGCGAGGTCTCCGGGAATTCGGTGTCGCTGTGGACCACTCGCATGCCGCATCCGGCGGCAATCGTGGGGGCCGCGGCAATGAATGCGGTCGCGGTCAGCAGGGCGAGGCCAGTGGGAATGAGCGCCCGTGTCAGTGATTTCATGGTCGTCTCCAGTTTTGGACAGCCATGTGGTCGCATAGATAGCTCCGATTGCGCGGAGCCCGGTGCTGAAGCTAGATTATGCGACGCTACAGACCTGTCTGTTCCGATGCTACGTACAGGTCTGTAGCGTTGTCAAGCGGCTCGGGAGCCTGTGTCTTTCGAGCCGAATCAGGTGGGTGTCCAAAATTGAGCCCGGAGGTGGGTGTCCATGAGTCCAGCGCCACGAACACGAGCCGGTGAGCCCCAGACCGAAAGCGTGCGGGATCGGATTCTCTCGACCGCGCGCGAGCTGTTTTACAAGGAGGGCGCGCGCTCGGTCGGCGTGGACACCGTCGTGGCGCAGTCCGGGGTGGCCAAGACCAGCCTCTATCGCTGGTTCCCGTCCAAGGACGCGCTGATCGTCGCGGTGCTGGAGCAGGAGTCCAAGGACCGTTGGGCTGGCTGGGATCGGACCGCGCAGAAGAGCGACCCAGAGCCCCGCGCGCGTCTGCGCGCGCACCTGGCGGGTATCGCCAAGTTCGTCAGCAGCGAGAAATATCGTGGCTGTCCATTTATGAATGTGACGGCGGAGTTTGCCGATCCTCAGCATCCCGCCCGGGCGCTGGCCAGGCAGGAGATGGAAGAGCTGCGCCGGCGGCTGCGAGTCCTGGTCGACAACATTGTGGGTGTCCAAGATCCGGTTCAGCTGACCGAGCAGCTGCTGTTGCTGGTCGACGGCGCGCTGTCGGCCGGGCAGGGCTTGGGGAAAGACGGGCCGCAGCAGTTCCTGGTCGCGGCTGGCGACGCGCTGGTGGACGCGCAGTTGCGGAAGTAGCTACGCCGCGCGCGGTATGCGCGGCGCGTGGGTCAGGACGCAGACATCTCGGCGTCCAGCTTCTCGGTGGCGGTGAGCCACTCGGTTTCGGTGTTGGCAATGTCCCGTTTGAGCTGGGTTTGTTTCTGTAATAAATCCTGCAGCTTTTGTTTGGCGGCGGGATTGTAGATTTCCGGATCGGCGAGCGCGGTCTCCACCGTCGCGCGTTCCTTCTCCAGCCTTTCGAGTTGTTTCTCCAGCTTCGCGATCTCTGCCTTCAGTGGGCTGAGGCGATTGCGACGCTCGGCTTCTTCCCGCTTGCGTTGTTTCTTTTGTTCGGCGCTCAGCGCAGTGGGTGACGGATCGTCCGCCGTCTCCACTTCTTCGCGCGTCGTAAACCATTTCGCGTAGTCGTCGAGATCGCCATCGAACGCCGCGGCGCGGCCTTGGTCGACGAGGATCAACTCATCCGCGACCGCACGTAACAAATGTCGATCGTGCGAGACCAGCACGACGGCGGCTTCGTAATCTTGCAGCGCCATCGCCAGTGCCTGGCGCATTTCCAGATCGAGATGGTTGGTCGGCTCGTCGAGCAGCAGCAAATTCGGGCGCAGGTAACTCACGAGCGCGAGTACCAGGCGCGCTTTCTCGCCGCCGGAGAATGGGCCGACCGGCTCGAACACGCGATCACCGCTAAATCCAAAGCCGCCCAGGAAGCCGCGCAGCTCTTGTTCCGTTGCTTTCGCCGCTGCTTCTCCGCCGAGCCGTTTCAAATGACCCAGCGGCGAATCGTCGACGGACAGCTGTTCCAGCTGATGTTGCGCGAAGTAGCCGATTTTCAGGTCGCGCGCTTCGGTGCGCTTGGCGCTGAACGGTTGCAGCTCGCCCGCCAGCATCTTCATCAGCGTCGATTTACCGGCGCCGTTGCGGCCGAGCAGGGCGATGCGACTGCCCGGTGCGATCGTCATGCTGATGCCATCGAGCACGACCCGCTCGCCATAGCCGACCGACTGATTCTCCAATGTGAGCAGCGGACGCGGCAGCTTCTGCGGCGGCAGGAATGTGAATTCGAACTGTGAGTCGACGTGCGCCGGCGCGATGCGCTCCATCCTTTCCAGCGCTTTGATGCGGCTTTGAGCTTGCTTGGCCTTGCTCGCCTTGGCCTTGAAGCGTTCGATGAAGCTCACCATGTGCTTGATCTCACGCTGCTGGCGTTCATACATCGACTGTTGTTGTGAGAGCTGCGACGCGCGCTGCTCTTCGAACGCGGAGTAGTTGCCGGTGTAGATCTTCGCCGCGCCGTTCTCGATGTGCACGATGCGGCCGACGGTGCGATCCAGGAACTCGCGATCGTGCGCGATCATCATCAGCGTGCCCTGATAATTGCGCAGCCACTGTTCGAGCCAGATCACCGCGTCGAGGTCGAGGTGGTTGGTCGGTTCGTCGAGCAGTAACAAATCCGAACGGCACATCAGCGCCTGCGCGACATTCAGTCGCACGCGCCAGCCGCCGGAGAAGGCGCTCACCGGTCGCGTCTCGTCGGCAACCGAGAAGCCGAGGCCGTGCATCAACTTGCCGGCACGGCTGCGAGCGTCGTATCCGCCAAGCGCTGCATAACGGGCATGCAATTCACCTAGCGCCGCGCCGGCATTGTTCGCTTCAGCTTTCGCGATCGCCGCCTCAGTCGCGCGCAGTTCTTCATCGCCATCCATCACGAACTCGATAGCGGGCCGATCGGTCGCCTCCAGTTCCTGCGCGACGTGCGCCACGACCAGCTGCGATGGGTACTCCACGCTGCCTGCATCCGGCTGCAGGTCGCCCAGGATCAGCGCCAGCAGGCTCGATTTCCCGCAGCCATTCGCGCCCACGATGCCGACCTTTTCGCCCCGGTAAACCGTGAACGAGGCATCGGAAATCAACAGCCGTGTACCGCGCCGGAGGGCGAGGGAGGAGAAGGAAAGCATGACCGTGAATCGCAGCTAACTCGGGAACGGGCCGGAATCGTACCAGCCTACGACGCGAACAGCTGACTCACCTTGTTCCGGCCGCTTTCCTGCGAGGTGACCAGTTGCAGGAATTCTTCGGCGGTCATGGCGTCGCCGAACAGGCGGCCCTGGCCGTAGTGGCAGCCGCGGTTGCGCAGGAAGTTGAATTGCTCTTCGGTTTCGACGCCTTCGGCCACGACTTCGACTTCCAGCGCTTTGCCCATGTCGATGATGGTGCGGACGATGGTGGCGTCGTCGGTGTTGATGGCGGCGTCGCGCACGAAGGACTGATCGATTTTCAGCGTGCCGATCGGGAACTGTTGCAAGGCGCTGAGCGAGGAGTAGCCGGTGCCGAAGTCGTCGATCGACAGGTGCAGACCCATCGCATAC
>CAMLEO010000134.1 GCA_946478975.1 uncultured Steroidobacter sp. | reverse complement strand
TTCGAACAGTCCTCGCACATGGTGCCGTGGGAGGAACCGGGAAAAATGCTGGTCACCTTGCTGGAGCAGGTTCGGCCGCTGGCGACGGGGTCGAAGCAGTAACGGACTTGGTGTGCTGCTGCATCATGCGTTCGCGCAGGGCGTGGAACTGGCCGGCGGTGAAGAACGCGGCGAACATCAGGCCTGAGGACAGCGTCGCGAGGCAGACGATGGTGAACGAGGCGACGGCCAGGTCAGTGAGCAGGAAGGCCGATTGCAGCGGGCGGGGCTGGTAGATGGCGACGCCGGCGAAGGCCAGCCAGTGGCTCAGGCAAAAGAAACATTTGAACAGGTCGCCGAGCAGCTTGTTCTTGCTCATGATCCAGGCGCGCACCGGATCGAACAGCGGGCCCTGGGTGAACGACATGGCGATGCCGGAGCAGGTGAGGGCGATGACCACGCAGGCGAAGAAGTCGGCGGTATGAAGCATCATGCCGCGATCTTCGCCGAGCGCCCGAGCTGACGCCCAGAGCTTAGTTTGCGGAAGATGAGGCGTCGTTTGCGCGTCGCCAGGCGGCCGGGCTGGTGCCGGTGAGCTGACGGAAGGTTCGATTCAGCTGCGACACGTCCGCATAGCCCACCGTTTCGGCTACGGTTGCAATCGCCTGGCGCGTGGTGAGCAGCAACGATTTCGCAGCCTCCACGCGCGTGTGCATGATCCACTCCGTCGGCGAGCGCCCGGTTCGACGTTGTAACTCATGACTGAGATGCGCGGCGCTGACGCCGATTCTCTCCGCAATATCCTTGGGTCGCAGCGATCGTGCGTACTCGGAACTGATGATGTCGAGGGCCGCTGCGACGACGCGGGACTGATTGTCACATCGCGCGATGCCGACTGCTCGTGCGCACTCGATGCGCAGTGCTCGGGTCAGGCTCTCACACAAAGCCCGGGAGCAAGCGTCACGATTGCGCTGCTCGATCACGATGCGATTGAGCCAGCTCTGCAAATCCGCGATCCTCGATTCATCCAAGCGCATGACCGCCCGGCGAGTGTCGAGCAATTCGAACTGCTCGCCCAGGTTGAATCCCCAGCCGACCGCGCCCGACGACGTCGCGCCATGAAACCAATGCGGCGCTCCCGCCGGAATGACATACAAATCTCCGGCACACACCGAGAAGCGGCGGTCCAGCGCCATCTCGGCGCATCCCGAAGTCATGAGAATGCCCGTCGCCGTGGCGTGCCCTGCCGACGAGCCGCCGCGCAGGGTGGAAAAATCGATTCGATGCACGATCGGAGTACGCATGGTCCAAGCATAAGGAATGTCGGCGCGCCGGTCAGCCCTTCGACAGCGGTTTGCGCTGGAGACAGCCGAGGCCGAGCAATGTTGCTTCCACGGCGGCGTCCAAGGGCGTGTGCGGCTCCTCGCCGAGCACGGTGCGCAGGCGATCGTTGTTCATGCGAACAGGCCGGCGCCACAGATAGCGCATTTCGAGCAACTCGCGCAGCGTGGTGACGAACGGTGCTGCGATTCTGACCAGCCACCAAGGGAATTGCCGACGTTTGGGCCGCGTGCCACCGTGTTTGCCAACGACGCGTTCGATGGCGGCCACCATCTGCGTGCCGTCCGCATCCCAGTATCCCGCCATGTGAAATGCGGCGAACGGCTCCAGCGCGTCGCGGCGAGCGAGCAATTCGACCATGGTGCGCGCGACATCGGGCAGGTACGACCATTGATGGCCGATGCCCGCATCGCTCGGCACGCTGACGGTATGAATCGGGCGGTGCGGTTTCACCAGCCCTTGCGAGAACCAGTTGTTGCCCACCTTGGGCCCGAAGAAATCGCCCGCGCGTACGACGATTACGCGGGCACCGCGCTCGCTGGCTGCTTGCAGACGACGTTCGAGTTCGACCCGAATGGCACCCTTGCGGGTCACCGGATGCTGGGGCGATGTTTCGGTCAGGACCGGAAACGCATCGGGCCCGAAGTTATAAACCGTGCCGGGCAATACGACGGTGGCGCGCTCGGCGATTGCGGCGGCGATAGTGTTGTCGATCATCGGCAGCACCAGTTCGGACCAGTTGCGATAACCCGGCGGGTTCACGGCATGAACGATCACCGAGGCACCGCGAGCGGCGCGCATGACATCGTCGCGGTTCGAGGAGTCGCCGCCGATCCAAGTGATGCCATCGCGAACGGTTTGCTGCTCCATACCTCGTTTGAGTGCGCGAACCTGCCAGCCTGCGTCACACAGCTGGCGAGCCACTTCGCCGCCGATTCCACCTGTCGCCCCCAGCACCAGCGCCACGTCTGTCATGTCCATGCTCCTGACTACGATGGCGCCAGTTTGCGGCCGCCCGGCCTGGAACTAAATTGCCGAAGATGGGGCAGCTGCTATACATTTTTGCATGACCGACGAAATCAGCTGGGAACTGTATCGATCCTTTCTGGGCGTGCTGCGCGAGGGCTCGCTGTCGGGCGCGGCGCGCGCGCTCGGAGTCGCTCAGCCAACGATAGGCAGGCACATCGCGGAGCTGGAACGAGCACTCGGCTTGCCGCTGTTCACTCGCTCGCAAACGGGATTGTTGCCGACGGAAGCGGCCCGGGCGCTGCGTTCGCACGCCGAAGCGATGGCCAGCACGGCCGCATCGTTCCGTCGAGCCGCCGAAAGTCATGGCGACGGAGTGCGAGGCACTGTTCGTGTTTCCACCAGCGAGGTCATGGGTGCGGAGGTGCTGCCGCCGATTCTGGCTGGGCTGCGTGAACGACATCCCCAGCTCACGATCGAGCTGGTGCTGACCAATCGCGTTCAGGATTTGTTACGACGTGAAGCGGACATCGCGGTTCGCATGACCCAGCCCAGGCAGGACGTGCTGGTGGCCCGGCGCGTCGCGGATGTCGTGGTCGGGCTGCACGCACACGAGAATTATCTGGCTCGACACGGCACGCCGAAAAAGCCCGCAGACCTCGCACAGCACACGCTCATCGGATTCGATGAGGAGACGCCGTTCATTCGCGCCGCCAGCAGCAAGCTGTCGGGCTGGACGCGCAGCTCCTTCGGGCTGCGTACCGACAGCGATCTCGCCCAGCTCGCTCTCATTCGGGCCGGGTGTGGCATCGGCGCGTGCCAGGTGGCGATCGCCAGGCGCGACGAGTCGTTGGTTCGCCTGTTGCCCAGACATGCGGAGCTGAAGCTGGAAACCTGGATCACGATGCATGCGGACCTGCGAGGCAGCGCTCGTTGCAAAGTGACCTTCGATGCGTTGGTGGATGCGCTCGCCGCTCGCAAGTGACGCCTCTACACACTACGATCGCGACATGGAAGCGCAGGGCGCATTGCCGCCGCAGGGGACGATCGTGAGAACATTCGGCGCAGTCTTGATCACCGCGAGTTTAGTTATGGGCACCGCTGCCGCCGAAGCGGCTCCGCGTTGGGCGATCGTCGTTCACGGCGGCGCCGGCGTGATCGAGCGCAAGGATCTCACCGCCGAGCAGGAGCAGGCGTATCGGGCGGCGATGCGCAAGGTCACCGAGAGCGGCGCGAGGTTGCTGGCCGAAGGCAAGCCGGCGCTCGACGTGATCGAGACGACCATCGGCATGATGGAAGACGATCCGCTGTTCAATGCCGGCCGCGGCGCTGTGTTCTCGGCGCAGGGCCGCAATGAGCTCGACGCGGTGATCATGGATGGCAAGACGTTGAAGGCCGGCTCCGTCGCCGGCGTCACGCGCACTCGTCATCCGATTTCATTGGCGCGGGCGGTGATGGAACGTTCGCCGCACGTGATGTTGATGGGCACGGGAGCGGATGCGTTTTCGGAGCAGAACGGCCTGGAGCAGGTGCAGCCCGGCTGGTTCTACACCCAACGGCGCTGGGATGCTTTGCTTACGTTCCTGCAAACAAACAATCTGCCGGTGCCGAGCAAGCCGCCTGGCATTCCCGCCGGCGCGGACCCCGCCAAGAATCTGGCTCACGACGAAGGCAAGAAAGGCACCGTTGGCGTCGTCGTTCTCGATCTGTCCGGCAACGTCGCCGCCGGCACATCAACCGGTGGCACGACGGGCAAGCGTTGGGGGCGAGTGGGCGACAGCCCCATCATCGGCGCCGGCACGTATGCGTCCAACCAATCGTGCGCCGTGTCCGCGACCGGCACCGGGGAATATTTCATTCGCCTGAGCGTCGCGCACGAGATCTGCTCGCTGGTCAAATACAAAGGCATGACCTTGCAGGCTGCCGCCGATCAAGTGATACAAAAGCAGCTCACTGAGCTGCAAGGCGACGGCGGTGTCATCGCAGTCGCACCCGATGGTCAGATGGCGTGGAGCTTCAATACGTCGGGAATGTATCGCGCGCGAGCGGCCGAGGGTCAGCCGCTCACCGTGGGCATTTTCAAAGACGAGACTTGAAGCCGCTCAGCCCAGCTGACGTTCGGGAGAGGCTTCGGCCGCCGCTCGCTCTTCGAGTTGTGACAACACGGTGACTCAGCTGCTGGTCACCGAGTGGCGCGATTTCACCAGCGCCGCATCGACATGAGCCCGCAGAGCGCGCGTCGGTTCGTCGGCCGTGTAAGAAACAACGATGGGCGCCGGTTTGCTCGGAGCCAGGTTGTCGGAGAGCAGGTCGATGCCCGAGCCATCCGGCAGGCCGACATCGAGAATGATCGCGTCGAAGCGCTGGGTCTGCAGCAAGTGACGGGCGGTGGCGAGCGACCGGGCTGAAGTCACCGAGGCGTTTCGCGACATCACCTCACGCACGATGGCAGTGAGCGAATGATCGTCCTCGATGTGCAGGATGCGCGGCAGCGACTCGCTGCGCTCGATCTCCGGCTCTTCCACTTTGCCCGGCAGCTCGGCGGCGAGCTTCATGTCGAGCGTGCGGCCATGCATGGGCAGGATGATATAGAAGCTGGTGCCTTTGCCGGGCACGGTATCGAAGCCGATCCGTCCACCCAATTTCTCGGTGATGGTTTTAGCGATCGACAACCCCAAACCCGTGCCGCTCTTCGCGCGACTGTCCGATGCGTCCGCCTGTGCGAACTTCTGGAAGATGCGGGCGCAGAACTCGGCCGGAATGCCGGGACCGTTGTCGCTCACCGTCACACGCACTCCGGGATCTTCACGTTCGATGCGAATGCGCACCGTGCCGCCGGGCGGCGAAAACTTGGCCGCGTTTGAAATCAGGTTGGTGAGCACCTGGGTCAGGCGGTCGCTGTCGATGAATACATCGGCATCGTCGCCGTCTTCCAGGTCGATGGCGACGCCGAGGCTCTGCGCGAAGCCGCGGTTGAACTCGGCGACCGATGCAACTTCCGACCGGATCGAGCGCACGCTGAACTGAAATTCGAGCTTGCCCGCTTCGGCCTTTTCCAGGTCCAGGATGTCGTTGATCAACCGGATCAGTCGCTCGCTGTTCTGGCGCGCGATGCCGACCAGTCGCGCAATCTTCGGCGGCACTTCGCCGGCGGCGCCGCCAGAGATCAGCGTCAGCGAACCGGCGATGGATGTGAGCGGCGTGCGCAGCTCATGACTGATGGTGGAAACGAACTCCGCCTTCATGCGCTCGACTTCGCGACGCACCGAGATGTCGCGGATCACGGCGCTGAACAGGCGGTTGCCTTCGATGTTCATTTCACGCAGCGAGATTTCGATCGGCACGATGCGGCCGCTGCCGTGCCGCGCTTCCATCTCAACGCGCCCGCCCGCCTGCGAGCGATCGCCGCCCGGGCCATGGCGCAGGAACTGTTCGATGGGCATGGAGGCGTGCGGCTCGAACAACAGCAAACGCACGTCCTTGCCGATGATGTCCTCAGCCGCATAGCCGAACAGATGCTGCGCGCCGCGGTTCCACGCCTCGATGATGCCGTTTACGTTGATGATGACGATCGCGTCTTCGACGCTGTCGAACAAGGTTGCGAAGCGGGTGGCCTGATCCCGATGCAAATGTTCGCTGTGCTGGAGCCGGGCGTGAATCTCCCGCAACTCGCGCTCGCCGCGCTTCAGCTGCGTGAGGTCGCGAACGGTTGCGACCAGCGTGCTGCGGGTCATTTCATCGAGCCACGCGAATTCCACTTGCAGGTGCAGCGCCTGGCCGTCGGCACGCCTGCGCTGGAATTCCATCGGCGGCTGGTTGGCACAAGTGGCGAGCGAATGTTCGCCGTGCTCATCGGTGCACAGCTGCAGGCCCGGCAGCAGGCCGGTGAGATTCTGGCCGACCGGATCGCGTTCGCTGTCGAGCAGGCGGCGAAAGGCCGGATTCGCCGACAGCACGGTGCCGATGCGATTCACGGTGATGATGCCGTCGCCGGCAGTATCCATGATGGCAGCCAGGTGCATCGCGCTGTCGTTGGCGCGCGAACGTGCCGATACCACCTTCGCGATCAGCGGCACGATCTGCCAGCGCAGCACCCAGGCGCCGACGCCGACCAGGCCGATCATGAAGAACAGCAGCATGTTCAGCTGCCGGCGCAGATCGGCATATAACGTTTCCAACGGCCGCGCGAACGTCATCATCAGCGGCGTCGCTTCGATCGGCCCATACGCCGCGAAGAAACGTGCACCGTTCGATTCCGTGCCGAGCGTCACGCCCGCTTTGCCGCTCGCGGCCAGCCTCAATGTACGCCACAGATCGGCGCCGCCGTAGCTGCTGGACAGGAACGCGTCGGGCGTTCCGGCGAGATGCAAACAGCGCGTCCCTTGAGCTTCCGATTCGTAACAAATGGCGCGTTCGACGTCGCTGCCCGCCGGCTCGGGCTGCAATGCTGCCGTCAGCCGCGGCAGCGAAAATTGCGCTCGCATGGTGAAGGGCCCGCCGTGCTCGCCGGCAGTCAGTGCTTCATCGATCCTGATGCGCGCCTCGCTGCCGATTTCAATGTGAGTTGCCGGATCCAGCGTCACGGTCGTGGTGGCGCGGGGCAGAGGATTGCCCCAGGCGAGCAGCGTACGGCCGCTGGCATCGCTCAACTCCAGGGCCGCCAGCCCGCGGCTCAACGGCAGGCGCCGCTCGGCCCAGCGTTGCAAAGAAACATTCGCATCCGCGCCCGACGTGATCCGCGCCAGAACGTCATCGAGCGACTGGCTCGCGACGATGCGACTGGCTTCGTAACGTTGCGCGGCGATTTCGGCGCCAATCAATTCCGACTGATTCCGCAGCTCGCTGCCCAATGCTTCTCGCTGCACGTCATGGCTGTGTCGTACCACGACGCTGAAGCTCATGGCCGCGCAGGCGATGGTGATCGTGAGGATTGCGCCGGTGCTGATTGTGAGAATGCGGCGCGCGTCGTTGGAAACATCGTTGGTGGAATCGTACGAGCGGCGATAAGTGAGCTGGACGAGCCCGATAGCCAGCAGCAGCAGGCCAGCCGCCGTGTGTGGAGCGATGCGCGCCGTGTGCCGCCAGTCATAGACGATATCGAGCCGCAGCAGCGGACCGAACAGCGACACGAGGCCGATCAGGAACACGCCGGTGGTTGCGACCGGCGCCAGCCAGTTCAATCGGCTGGAGCGCGATTGCGTGATCTGCGCGAACACCAGGGCACTCAGAAGGAATGCCGCCGCGATATGCGGTGCCATGCGGCCGTTATGCGGCGTGAACTGCAGCACCCACGAAGCACCGAAGAATCGATCGATGAGCAGGTCGGCACCGAACACGTGTTCCAGCAGCGTGAGTGCACTGGGAATCGCCAGCAGCATGGCCAGCGTGAGGCGCACCGGCCGCATGCCGAAGCTCAACGCGAATCCGGCCAGGATGAAGCTGATCGCCGCGTTCAGCGTCATGCCGACGCGCTCACCCCCAACCTGCACTGTCATCGGCGCACCAAACATCCAGCCGCCGATGACCACGGCACCGAGCGCGACCAGCACCATCGCGACCAGGTCGCTGCTGCGAAGTGGGAGTTGTTGAGTGCTCGGCAGCTTCATGAGACTTTGGATTGGCTGAGGGCTTGGGTGGCAGCGGCGATGCTGTCGGCATCCGGCAGATCGAAATAAAACGTGGTGCCGCCGGGGCCGGTCTCGAAACCGATGTTGCCGCCGAGGCGTTCGACGATCGCACGGCTGATCGCGAGCCCGAGCCCGGTGCCGGCCAGGCGGCGCGAGTCGGATGAATCGGCCTGCGAGAATTTTTGAAACAGGCGCGGCTGGAATTCCGGCGGAATGCCTTTGCCGAAGTCGCGCACCGACACTCTCACGCGACCTTGCAGCGAGCGCGCCCGCACCTCGATCGGCGCTCCCGAGGGCGAGAACTTGCTCGCGTTCGACAGCAGGTTGGCCATCACCTGTAAGAAGCGGCCGGGATCGACGAACACGTCGACTTCGCTCAGCGGCTCGGGCGTGACGAAGCGAACTCCCATCGATTGCGCGAAGCCGGCGTTGTCTTCGAGCGAGCGCGTGACCAGCTCGGCGAGGTTCATGCGACGCACGTCGAAGCGCTGCCGGTCCGATTCGAGCTTTTCCATGTCCAGGATGTCGTTGATCAGGTGCGTGAGGCGCTCGCAATTGTTCAGCGCCATGTTCACCAGGCTCAGCGCGCGATCCGGCAGCTTGCCCGCGGCGCCGGCGGCAACCAGGCCGAGCGAGCCGCGAATGGATGTGAGCGGCGTTCGCAACTCATGCGAGACGGTGGCTACGAACTCGTTCTTCATGCGTTCAACCCGCTGCGTCTCGGTCACATCCCACACCAATCCCGTCATGCGGACGGCGCGGCCGGCGGAGTTTCGCAACGTGAGGCCTGATGAGCTGACGACCCGTTCCTCGCCGCTCGGACGAATGATGCGAAAGGTGGTGCGCAGCTGTTGTTCCTTACCGCTGAGTGCGGCGATGAACTCGGTTCGGGCGCGTTCCACATCGTCCGGGTGCACGATGCGCAGCATGTAAGCCATGTTCGGCGTGACCTCGCTGGACGCACCGTAGATTTCATACGTGCGTGGGTCCCACACCAGAACGTCCGCCACGACATCCCAGTCCCAGATGCCCATGCCCGCCGAGTGAGTCGCGAGCTGGAAACGTTCGTTCATCCGCGACAGGGCTTCGGAAGCGCGCATACGTTCGCTTACGTCCACTGCCGTGGCGAGGAAGCCGGTCACGTTGTTGTCGTCGCCTCGCGTCGTCGACAGCACCAGGTCGACGTGCAGCCGCTGTTCCTGTTTGCCCACCAGCAAACATTGACGGCGCAACGAGCCGTGCTCGCGTGTGTGTTCCAGCAGCGCATGCAAGCCGAACCGACGGCGCGTCGGTGTGCTCAGCTCCTCCGCCAGCCGCTGCAGCTCGTCCGCATCCATCAGCAGCTCGAATGTCAGCTTGCCGGCGAGCTCGCTTTCGGCGTAGCCGAGCATTTTTTCAGCACCCCGATTGAGCATGGTGACGATGCCGTTGCTGTCGACGGCGATGATGGCGACGTGATCGGCGGCATTGATGAAATCGCGCAGCTGGCGATAGGCAGCCGCCAGCGCTCGTTCGGAGCGTTGCTGGGTGCGGTGTTGTTCGCTCGCTTCCAGGCGCAGCACGATGTTGTCGTGGATCTGCTGATGCAGGCGAAAGCCAGCGGAGCAGATCACCAGCGTGTACACGCACGTCATGATCCCCATGGTCACGCCGTATTGGCCGGCTTCCAGATACAAGCGAACCGACAGCGGCAGCAGGCACGGCAGCACGAAGCCCAGCACGTTGCGTCGATCCGCGGCCAGCGCTGTGACCGCGCCTGCTGAAACACCCGCGATCAGGAATGCAAGGAATGCCTGTCCGGCGATATCCCCACGCGGAAACAGA
Source organism: uncultured Steroidobacter sp. (assembly GCA_946478975.1). The sequence continues at coordinate 7,800 of CAMLEO010000134.1, read as the reverse complement.
ATGACGGTGGTGGCGCCCCAGGCCGCGCCGGCCGCAACACAGCCGATGAAAAATAAATCCGACCATGCAATGTTTTCACGTTGTGAGTGATGCCGATACGCGAACCACAACCCCAATCGCAGCACCGACACCACCACCAGGGCGGAGCAGGCCAGGACCGTGCGGCCGGTGTCGGTCATGCCGACGGCCAGCGCGAGCAGCACCATGGTGGCGACCAACGAGGAGGGCAGCCCTGCGAAGAGCAGACTCAGCTGCTCGTTTTTTATGCGTTGGTCCATTGTGTTTGCTTCACCTCGAGGTCCCGTATCCTCCTCCTCAAGACGCGGCTGAAGCGATAGCGAATTGCAGCAGCGTTATACACGACGCACAGCCAGCCGAGTCAGCGCCGAAATGCATTGCGGGAATCACTCATGCCATTGCCGTGGGCGACCTGATCTGATGCCGCGGCGCAGGCCGCCAAGCTGCCTATAAATGCTTGAGTTGTATTCACAAAAGATCACCTCATGAGCGGGTCAGAGAAGTTGGATGACGGTCACGCGCGGTTGCCACAGCGGGTCCTGCTGGTGGATGACGACGAGCTCGAACTGGAGTTGATGGCAGATCGGCTGCGCTCCTTGGGGTTTGAAACTCACACCGTCAGCGATGGCAGCGCTGCGCTCGAACTGTTGCGCACGCAATCGTTTCCGCTGGTGATCACCGACTGGCAGATGCCCCGCATGGACGGCATCCAGATGACTGAGCGGCTGCGCTCCGAAGGCGACAACGAAACTTACATCATCATGTTGACCGTGCTCGACGACGCTTCATCCCATGAACGCGGCTATTTCGCCGGCGTCGACGACTACCTGAGCAAGCGCGCGCCGGATGCCAAGATCGTGATGGCGATCCGGGCGGCATTCAAAGCCGTCGAAATGCGTCGTGCCCTGCGAGCCGCGAAACAGCAGCGAGACGGTGGAGCAATCGGTGACACCGTCAGTGGCGTGCTCATCGATCGCATGCGCTCGGAGGTCAAGCGGGCCGCTCGTTATCGCCGCGATCTGTCGTTTCTGGTTCTGCAGCTCGATGCGGAGAGCGGCGCCAGCGTGGCGGAAGTGATGCCGCGAGCTGCGCAGATCATTGCGGACCGAGTTCGTACCGACATCGATTTCGTTGCCCGCTATCGTGGCGTCGATGGCGTAGAACGCATCGCCGTCGTGCTGCCGGAAACACCACGCGCGGTAGCGTTGCAGGTCGGCGGCCGGTTGTGTGGGGCGTTGACCCAGGCTTTGCAGACGCCGCTGGAAACATTTACCGCGCGGGTCGGCTGCACCGGATTCACTCCCGGCCAGGAAGGGCAGCCGTCGGCGGAAACCGCGGACAAGCTTCAATCGTTACTCCGAGAAGCCGAGGCGGGTGTGCGAGTGCCGCCGGCTTCGACGACCTCCGCCGCGATGTAACGAAGCGGGTTGACGATGGAATCCACCCCTGCCTTCGATCAGACCTTGACGCTCGATCTGGCGGACATGCAGCCGGATCTATGCGTGCTGATCGTCGATGACGACGAGGAGGCGCGCGATTATCTGGTCGCGGTCGTGCAGGAGGCGGGGTATGGAACGCGCACCGCGGCCACCGGCGAAGAGGCGCTGGCGCTGTTGGAGCGCGAGTTCTGCCCGATCATGATCACCGATCGAAACATGCCGGGCATGGACGGCCTGACGCTTTGCCGCCGCGCGCGCCAGGGCACTTACGCCGGCTACCTTTATATATTTCTGCTGACGACCCACAACGCCGCGGAGGACATCGTCAACGGTTTGAAAGCCGGCGCCGACGACTACCTGGGCAAAAAAAACATTTCTGCGGCGGAGCTGGTGGCGCGGCTCGGCAATGCCAAGCGCATCGTCGGCCTCGAACAGGCCTTGCGACGCGCGCTGGATCAGAAGCGCCAGATGGCGAACACCGATGTGCTCACGGGTGCTTACAGCCGGCGTTATCTCGAACGGCAGTTGTCGCTGGAGCTGGAACGCACGCGGCGCTTCGGGCATCCGCTCACGGTGCTGCTGATCGACATCGATCATTTCAAACGCATCAACGATCGTTACGGCCATGCGGTCGGCGATGAAGTCCTGCGCAGCACTTATCGGCGCATGCGTGAGCTGCTGCCTCGTGCCTGCGACTGGATCGGACGTTACGGCGGCGAGGAATTCCTGATCGCGCTGCTGGATACGGACTTGCGAGGTGCGGAGGTGGTCGCGCAACGCCTCGTCACTGGGGTCGCGCAGTCGACCATCGATACATCATCGGGGCCGATTCCAGTGACCATCAGCGTCGGCGCCGCCGATGTTTCGCAGATGCTGTCGAATCAGTTGAGCTTCAAAGGCCTGCTGCAGATCGCGGACGAATGTTTGTATGCGAGCAAGCGCGGCGGCCGCAATCGTTACACCATGCTTATCGAGAAGGATTCGCCGATTGCGCAGCCCATGGATCTGCGCGAGGCGAGATGATCATGAATAGAGACAGTCTGCGCGAAGTTCTGTACGTCGACGACGAGCCCGATATTCGGGAGATCGTGCAGATGGCGCTGGGTCTCGTGCCTACGCTGTCGGTGCGCACTGCCGATTCGGGGATTCGCGCGCTGGAAAGCATGCGCGAGCGCAAGCCCGACCTGGTGCTGCTCGACGTGATGATGCCGAACATGGACGGCCCGACCACGCTGCAGCAGATGCGTGCGACGCCGGAGCTGCAATCCATTCCGGTGATTTTCATAACGGCCAAAGCGATGCCGCAGGAAGTCGCCAGGTTTCGTTCGCTCGGCGCGGCCGCCGTGATCGCGAAGCCGTTCGATCCGATGTTGCTGGGCGAGCACGTGTTCGCTGTTTGGGAGCAACTCTAATGAGCCCACTGCTATGAGTATTTCGCCGGATGAGCTGCAGGCCAAGGTGAAGGTGATTGCGGGGCGCTATCTCGATCGCGTGTCTCGGGAAATCGAACAGCTGAAAACGCTGGTGGACAACGCGGCGGGCGGCGACCTTGCGGTGGTGAAAGAGATCGAAGCGCTCGCGCATCGCATGCATGGCAGCGGTGCGATGTTACATTTCGATGAGATCAGCGGCCCCGCTGGCGAGCTGGAGCGCATCAGCGCCGAGTTCGGTGAGAGCGGCCAGGTCGATCAGCCGCGCATGATCCCGGTGTTGCAACGGCTGCAAGCTGCGATCGAGAAGGCGTGCGCCAATCGGCCCGGCGCGTCGTCCTAGCCCCGCGCGAAATTATCGCGGCCGCAGGCCGAACTCGAACAGCTCGATAAAGCGCTGGGCGATCTGCGCGGCGTCGAGCTTGTCGTCGGCGCGATACCAATGTGCGATCCAGTTGAGCGCGCCAGCGAGCGCGAACGCCGTCATCTTTTCATCGCAGGGACGAATCGAGCCGTCCGCCACGCCGGCTCGGATCAGGCTGCGCAAGCCCTGGTCGATCTCCGATTTGAGCGCCTTCACCTTGCGGCTCATCGCCGGGCTCAAGTCCTGGTTCTCCGCCTGCACCATGCACCAGCCGAACTCCGAGGTCAGCGCTTCGGCGTAGCGAGCCACGACAGCGGCGAGGCGTTCACGCCCGCTGGCGGACGATTCGCGCTGCGCCTGGATGCCGTCCATGATCAGCTTCAGGCCGGCGCGGAAACATTCGAACAGCAATTGTTCCTTGTTCTCGACGTAGTGATACACCGTCGGCTTGGTGACTTTGAGCTCGCTCGCGATGTCGTCGAGCGAAGTGTTGTGATAGCCGCGTTCACGAAACGCGCGGGCGGCGGTCAGGATCACTGCGTCGCGCTTACGTTCACGATCGCGCACCCGGGCGCCGACCGAGGCCCAAAGGGCCGGGCCGCTGGCCCGTTGCGAAACACTCTTGCGCGCCTGTCGATCTGCCACCGGAAAGTCCTGTCGCTGCCGCCAACGGAAAGTGCCGATCATAGCCTGCCCGCTGCCCCAATGGCCGGCGGCGGCCGGATTGACCGGCTGCGACCGGCTAAATATACTCGCCGGTAAATTAGGGCGCCGACCCTGAGGCTGGCGCGTTCCAGCGCCGTGCCCCGCGCTCCTGACCGTTTCGAGGCGTCTCATGAATACCGCCGCTGTGCTGCCTTTTCGTGCCGACTCCCGCGCGACCCGCAGCGAGGCGCATCCATTGCGCTTCGTCAGCGCCGCCTCGCTGTTCGACGGCCACGACGCCGCCATCAACATGATTCGACGCCTGCTCCAGTCGCACGGCGCCGAGGTCGTGCATTTGGGGCACAACCGCAGCGTCGCCGACATCGTGCGTGCGGCCATTCAGGAAGACGCCGACGGCATTGCGGTGTCGTCCTACCAGGGCGGACATAACGAGTATTTCGCTTACATGGTGGACATGCTGAAAGAACATGGCGTGGGCCACATTCGCGTGATCGTCGGCGGCGGCGGCACGATCGCGCCCACTGAGGTGGAAGCGCTCGAACGGCACGGCGTCGAGAAGATCTACACGCCCGAGGACGGCCGGCGGCTGGGCCTGGATGGCATGATCGACGACGTGATGAAACGCGTCGCCGCCGCGGGCAAGCCGGCGTATTCGTTTGCTCCCGGCAGCAGGCTCGATCCGCGCGATCATCATCATCTGGCGCAGGCGATCTCGTTGCTGGAAACGGCGGGCGAGGACGATGCGTCCGCTCAAGAACTGAAGCGCTCGATTGCCAAAGCTAGCGGCGGCGCGCCCGTAATCGGCCTCACCGGTACGGGCGGCGCGGGCAAATCCAGCCTCAATGACGAGCTTCTGCAGCGCTTCGTGCGTCACTTCCCGAATCGAAACATTGCCGTCGTCGCGATGGATCCGACGCGTCGTCGCTCCGGCGGCGCCTTGCTCGGCGATCGCATTCGGATGAACTCGCTGTCGGCTGCGAATGTTTTCATGCGCTCGCTTGCGACGCGTCGTCAGAACCTGGCGACCAGCGCGGTGCTGAAGGATGTGATCGGGCTGCTGCGGCTGGCGAATTTCGATCTCATCATCGTCGAGACTGCAGGTATCGGCCAGTCCGACACCGAGATCGCCGACATGGTCGACGTGTCCGCCTATGTGATGACCAGCGAATACGGTGCGGCCAGCCAGCTCGAAAAAATCGACATGCTCGACTTCGCCGATGTCATCGTGCTCAACAAGTTTGAAAAGCGCGGCGCCGAGGACGCGTTGCGTGACGTGCGCAAACAGTGGCGGCGGAATCATCCCGATCGCGCGCGGTTGCCGGATGAGCAGGTGCCGGTGTTTCCAACCATTGCCAGCCGCTTCAACGATCCGGGGGTGAATCATCTGTTCGCTTCGCTGTGCGGGCTGCTCAACCACAAAGCGAAGGGCGACTGGAATCACGGCGATGTGGGCCCGACCAAGTTTGTTTCTCGCGATCCGCTCATTCCGGGGACGCGCGGTCGCTACCTCGCGGAGATCGCTGGCGCGGGCCGCAAGGCAAGGTCGAACATCGAAGCGTCCGTCGCTGCTGCCCGACGTGCGTATGGTTTATATGAATCGCTGAAGACGCTGCACGATCCTCGGTTGCCCGGTGCGCTGGATCGGTTCCCGGACGATGCGCTCAATGAAGGATCGGTGGACGCCACGCGACGCGAGCTGCGCGCCGCATACAACAGAGCGCTCGATGAGATCGGCCCCGAAGGCGTGGCCGAGTTGAAGCGTTGGCCGCAGCGGGTGAGCGGCGTCAGCGACGAGAAATATTCATACAAGGTGCGCGACAAGGTCGTCACCGGCGATAACTATCTCACTTCGCTGAGCGGCAACCCGATGCCCAAGATCGCGGTGCCTCGGTTCCAGGACTGGGGTGAAACCCTGCACTTCATCCTCAACGAGAATCTGCCCGGCAGTTATCCGTACACCGGCGGCGTGTATCCGTACCGGCGCGAAGAGGAAGATCCGATCCGCATGTTCGCCGGCGAGGGTCCGCCTGAGCGCACCAATCGTCGCTTTCATTATCTCGCGAGCGGCCACGGCGCCACGCGCCTGTCGACTGCGTTCGACTCGACGACGTTGTATGGCGAGGATCCGGACACGCGTCCGGATATCTATGGCCGCACCGGCAACTCCGGCGTTTCCATCGCGACGCTCGATGATATGAAGAAGCTGTATTCCGGCTTCGATCTGTGCGCGCCGACGACGTCAGTGTCGATGACGATCAACGGCCCGGCGCCGATGCTGCTGGCGATGTTCATGAATACGGCCATCGATCAGCGTGTCGAACGTTTCCTGCGTGCGGAGGGCCGCTGGCAGGCAGCGGAGCAGCGCATCTCCACGCTTCGCAGTGAGATGATCGGAAGAGGTCACAAGCTCGCGAGCTACAACGGCGGCCTGCCGAACGGCCACGACGGTTCGGGCATCGCGCTGCTGGGTCTCACGAGCGAGCAACTGATCGCGCCGGGTGTGCTCACGGCGGAGGAGCACGCCAAGCTGCGCGCTGAGGCGATGTCGCTCGTGCGTGGCACCGTGCAAGCGGACATTCTCAAAGAAGATCAGGCGCAGAACACCTGCATTTTCTCCACCGAGTTCGCGCTGCGCATGATGGGCGACGTGCAGCAGTTCTTCATCGACAACAAGGTGCGGAACTTCTACTCGGTGTCCATCTCCGGATATCACATCGCGGAGGCGGGCGCGAATCCGATCAGCCAGCTGGCGTTTACGCTGTCCAACGGCTTCACGATCGTCGAGTACTACCTGGCGCGCGGCATGAAGATCGATGACTTCGCGCCGAACCTGTCGTTCTTTTTCTCCAACGGCATGGACCCGGAGTATGCGGTCATCGGTCGCGTCGCACGCCGCATCTGGGCGCGGGCCATGCGAGATTTGTATAGCGCTGGGCCGCGCAGTCAGATGCTCAAGTATCACGTGCAGACGTCGGGGCGGTCGCTGCACGCGCAGGAGATTCAGTTCAACGATATTCGCACCACGCTGCAGGCGATGTATGCGTTGTTCGATAACTGCAATTCGCTGCACACCAACGCTTATGACGAAGCGCTCACGACGCCGACGGAAGAAAGCGTGCGCCGGGCGGTGGCGATCCAGCTCATCATCAACAAGGAGCTGGGGCTGAACAACAACCAGAATCCCTGGCAGGGCTCGTTCTTCCTCGAACACCTCACGGACCTGGTCGAAGAGGCGGTGTATCGCGAGTTCGAGTCGCTGTCCGAGCGCGGCGGCGTGCTGGGTGCGATGGAGACGATGTATCAGCGAGGCAAGATCCAGGAAGAGAGCATGTATTACGAGAAGCGCAAGCACGATGGCTCGCTGCCGCTGATCGGGGTGAATACGTTCCTGTCGCAGAGCGATGCTGCCGAAGCCGTGAAAGAGGTGGCGCTGATTCGCTCTACGGACGAGGAGAAGGATTATCAGGTTGCGGCGGTGAAGGCGTTTCAGGAAAGAAACGGGTCCCAGGCGGCCGACGCGCTCGCTCGCCTGCAGAAGGCGGCAACCTCCGGCGGGAATGTCTTTGCGGAGCTGATGAACACGGTTAAGGTGTGTTCGCTCGGCCAGATTTCGCGGGCGCTGTATGAGGTTGGCGGGCAGTATCGGCGTAGCATGTGATCGCCGCCGCGGCTATTGTGGGACAGAGGCATCGGTGGCTTGCGAAGTAAGCAGCGGCCTGTGTCGTTGGTGCCGCAAGAGGGGCGCGGTGGCTCGCGAAGGCGCCGGTGGTCCTATGTCCCTCCGGCACCGCGCACGGTCTTTGTCCACGCTTGACGCGTGGACCATACTCCGTCCATCCCTGGAGCGCTGCTGAAGAAAGGTCCCTCTTTCTTAAGCTGCCGG
>CAMLEO010000133.1 GCA_946478975.1 uncultured Steroidobacter sp. | reverse complement strand
TGTGCTTGATGAGCAACCATTGCTTGTCGGTGGTGGTGCGGACCAGGGCGAACGAGCCTTTGAGCTTGATGCCGCGGAGAAAGAAGCTGAGCTTGCCGCGTTGATATTCGGCACGCAGCCGCTCTTCGGCCTTGGCCCGATCGTCGAAGGAATATTCGCCGCCCTCGTCGGGTGAGTACAGGCCGCAGTCCCACACGATGACATTGCCGGCGCCATAGTTTTTTTCCGGGATCACGCCTTCGAAAGATGCGTAGTCGAATGGGTGGTCCTCGACTTCGACCGCGAGGCGGCGTTCGCCAGCTTGCAGAGACGGGCCCTTGGGCACGGCCCAGGACTTCAGTACGCCGTCGAGTTCGAGGCGGAAGTCATAGTGGAGCCTGCGAGCGGCGTGCTTCTGGACGATGAACAGCAACGGCCCACGCCGCTTTGCCGGCAGGGCCGGGGCCGGCTCCGGCGTTTTGGTGAAGCTGCGCTTTTGTGCGTACTTGTCCAGGGGGCGCTTCATGTCGTGGTCATTCTGGCGTGTTTACTGAAGACGCGGAAGGCTGGGCGTTTCCGACATCGAGGTGAACTTGTGGGTTGGATGCGGCGTTGTGAAGGCGCCATTCCTCATCGTGAAGTTGTGACCTTGCTCGCTTCGGACGCGCCGTTTCACATTGTCAGCAACGCCGGCTCAGGGTCGAAAGATGCCCATGAGGCTCGGGGACAAATCGAGGCGGTGCTGGCCGCCGCCGGCCGGCGGCATGAGTTCATCCTGATCGAAGATCCCAGCAAGCTCGCTTCAGTAGCGAAGCGGGCAGTGGACGCTGCGGTAAAAAGCGGTGGGGCAGTGGTCGTCGCCGGTGGCGACGGCACCATCAACTCCGTGGTGCAGGCCGTCCTGCCGACGCGGCGGCCGTTCGGGATCATCCCGCAGGGCACTTTCAACTACTCCAGCCGAGCGCATGGAATCCCCCTCGACACGACCGAAGCCACGCGCTCGCTGTTAACTGCGCACATCAAACCTGTGCAAGTCGGTCTCGCCAACGAGCGTGCGTTCCTGGTGAACGCCAGCCTCGGGCTCTACCCGGAACTGTTACAGGACCGCGAGCAATACAAACGTCAGTACGGCCGACATCGCACGGTGGCGATGTGGTCCGGACTGATGACGTTAATGCGCGAGCATCGTCAGTTGGTGGTCGAAATCGAGCACGACAAAGGCCGGGAACGAGTGCGCACCCCGTCCATTTTCATCGGCAACAATGCATTGCAATTGGAGCAAGTCGGGCTGGAGGAGGCCGAGGCCGTCAAACGCTGGCGGCTCGCAGCCGTGATCGTGCAACCCGTCGGCACCTCGGAGCTGATCGGCCTGGCGCTGCGAGGTTTGCTCGGGCGTTTGGGTGAAGACGAGCGGGTGCGCGATTTTGCATTTCAAAGCATGACGGTGCGTCCGTTGAGCGGCGTCAGCCGGCGGGGAATCAAGATCGCAGTGGATGGTGAGATCTTTTGGGATCCGCCGCCGATCACGTTTCGAGTCGCGCCCCAGCCGCTCATGCTGATGGCGCCCGCGCCTGCGGACCGATGAGCGTTTTGTTACAAATCTCCGATCCTCACTTCGGTACGGAGCGGCCGGCCGTCGTCGAGGCGCTGCTGAAACTCAAGCAGCAGGAGCAGCCGGCGGTCGTGGTGTTTTCTGGTGACATCACGCAACGCGCGAGGCATGCGCAGTTCGCGGCCGCGAAAGAATTTGTATCTCGACTCGCGGCCCCAGCGCTGGTCGCAGTTCCGGGCAATCACGACATTCCATTGTTCAACGTGTTCGCGCGTGTGTTCGACCCGTACGGGGGATTCCGCTGGGCGTTCGGCCAACAACTGGAGCCGGAGTGGGAGAGTCCAGAGTTCCGAGTCATCTGCGTGAACACGACGCGTCCGGCGCGTCACAAGGATGGGGAAGTCTCGGTCCAACAGATTGAGCGCGTCTCGCAACGCCTGCGTGCAGCGACGCCGGAGCAAGTGCGCGTCGTTGTCACCCATCAGCCGGTGTTCGTGCTCAAGGGCAGTGAAGTTCACAATCGGTTGCATGGTTACGCGCCGGCGATCAGCGCTTGGTCCGCCGCTGGTGCGGACATCATCATGGGCGGTCACATTCACCTGCCCTACATGGCGCCGCTGCATGAACATTCGGAGAAGGCCGCGCGACGTTGTTGGGTGGTGCAGGCAGGGACGGCGATTTCATATCGCGTGCGCCGGCATCAGGCCAATTCGGTCAACATCATCAGGCGCACTCAACAAATGAACTGCATCGTCGAGCGCTGGGATTACAGCGTAAATGACGACAAATTCATTTGTGTAACAAAGCAAGAGCTGTACCTGGAACGCCCCTGACCCTTAAGGAACTTTCAGGAAAACGACTCTGACCCTTAAGAAACTTTGGTGGAACTTTTCGGGTTTGTGGTGTCGCGGCCGACGTCGCTTGTGGTCGGCTCGCCCACAATTCAGCCTCAATTCATCATTAAAAATCGCTCATTTGCCAACCCGCCGCCCGCTTCGCGCGTTGTACTGCTAACGCGTCCACACGAGGGTCACGCGGATGAAGATGCGATTGTTGAAACTTGTTTGTTCCGCCGCTGTCGTAATCGCCGCGGCTGGTGCGAGTGGCTGCGTGAGCTATGGCGACACGCATGCGTTGCTGACTCCGATTGGCGTGGCGGGTTATCACTCGTTCAAGCCCGCCAACACTACACCTGCGCGTGACATTCAATTACCGCGCGATCCCAACCAGGTTGCCGACGCCAAGGCCAAGCAAGAGCAGGCTGCGGACGGCGAAACCTGATTCTCATCAGCTCAGCTGTCGGGTGACAGCTGGATCCGCTCCGCTCGTAACAGCCGTTGCATGGATTCGGCGACGCGCCTTTCCATTTCCTCCACAGGAACCCCAGCCGGCCGCGATAACGTTTTCGCGGCCGACTTGACCGTGTGCGCCGTGCCGAACACTTGAAACACCTGATCGTCGAAGTGACTCAGCTGCGTCGAGCTGTCACTGGTGATTCTTTCGTGTGACCTGGTGCGGATGTAGGCGGCGTCTCGTCGGAGCTGCGTCATGATGAATCCCTCGCGCACGATGTGACGACAGGACGCCACAGCGTGCACGGGGGTTCCATCGCTGCGATCAATAACCTCGGGCGCGCTCGATGATGCCGGTTACTGGCTCGTTGCGAGCCAGTCGCTGAATCTTTGCCACGATCTGTGTCGTCGCTGGGCCGATCGGCGTGATTGCCGCGACATGCGGCGTGACGCGCACTTTGGGATGCGTCCAGTAACGATGGCCGGCAGGCAAGGGCTCTTGACGGAACACATCCAGGGCGGCGCCGGCGAGATGGCCCGAGTCGAGCAGTTCCAGCAAGGCTTCGTCCACAATGAGCCCGCCGCGCGCGATGTTGATGACATAGGCGCCGGCAGGCAGCATCCGAAGCGTCTGCAGATTGAATTTATCCTGCGTCTCAGCAGTGAGCGGCGCGAGGATCGCAAGCACGCGTGTTGCTCGCATGAAAGCTTCGAACTGATCCGGGCCTTGCGCCGCCGAGAAAACTTTGATGTTCGGTTCAGCACTCGTAGCCGAGCGCGAGTATGCATTCACGGGAAAGCCGTCCGCAGCAAATGCGGACGCCACTTGCCGGCCGAGCACGCCAAGACCAAACACGCCAATCGACCGCTCATCACGAAAGCCAGGCGCGTGTTGTTTCCAAACGCCGGCTGCCTGTTGGGCGGCATAGTCGTCTCGCCGCTGCATCCATTGCAACACTTCGTAACGACAGTAATCGACCATCTGCGGCCCCATGCCCGCGTCTTCCACGCGAATGATGGGCAGGTCGGGCGGCAGCTTGGGATTGTGAATGACGTGCTCGACGCCTGCGCCGGTGGTGAAGAACGCACGCAGGCGAGTCTGGTTCGCGAAGAACTCGGGCGAGGGTGCCCAGCCAATCGCGTAATCAGCGTACCAATTAGAGCCCGGCTGCCAGACATCGACCTGCGCGTCGCGCAGTAACGATGCCACAGCGTCTCGCCATTTCTGTGCCCCTTTTTCGCTGGGGTAGACGATCGCGATCCGCATCGTTACTTCGCCACCGGCATGGAGAACTCCGCACCTTTGCCGATGCTGTCCGGCCAGCGCTGCATGATGCTCTTGTATCGGGTGTAGAAGCGCACGCCTTCTTCGCCGTACGCATGATGATCGCCGAACAGCGAACGTTTCCAGCCGCCGAAGGAATGCCAGGCCATCGGCACGGGAATCGGCACGTTGATGCCGACCATGCCGGCCTGCACCCGGCGCGAAAAAGTGCGAGCCGCGTTACCGTCGGCGGTAAAGCAGGCAGCGCCGTTGCCGAACTCATGTTTGTTGATCAGATCGATGGCCGCGGACAGATCGGGCACGCGCACCACCGCGAGCACCGGACCGAATATTTCTTCGCGATAGATCCGCATGTCGGCGGTGACGTGATCAAACAAGGTGGCGCCGGTGAAAAAACCCTCACGCCCGGTGCGCACGCGATGCTGCCGGCCGTCGACGACCAGCGCCGCGCCTTCCTCAATACCCTGAGCGATGTAACCTTCCACCTTCTCTCGATGGGCGGCGGTGACGAGCGGCCCCATCTCGCTCTTCGCATCCATGCCGTCGCCGATCTGCAATGTTTGGGCGCGCTCAGCCAATCGACTGACCAACGTGTCTGCGACGTCGCCGACGGCGACCGCAACCGAAATGGCCATGCAGCGCTCGCCAGCGGACCCATACGCGGCGCCGACCAACGCATCGACCGCCTGAGTCAAATCTGCATCGGGCATGACGACCAGGTGATTCTTCGCGCCGCCGAGTGCTTGCACACGTTTGCCGTGCTTTGCGCCTTCGGAATAGATGTATTGCGCAATTGGCGTGGACCCGACGAAGGACACAGCGGCGACATCGGGATGTGAGAGCAGGGCGTCGACCGCGACTTTGTCTCCCTGCACGACATTGAACACGCCGTCGGGCAAGCCGGCTTCGCGCAACAATTCTGCAACCATCACGCTCGGCGATGGATCGCGTTCGGCAGGCTTGAGCACGAACGTGTTGCCACAGGCGAGCGCGACCGGATACATCCACATGGGCACCATCACCGGGAAGTTGAATGGCGTGATGCCCGCGACCACACCGAGCGGCTGACGCAGATTCCAGTTGTCGATGCCGCCGCCGATGTTGTCCGAGTGCCTGCCGGCCAGCAGGTGAGGAATGCCACAGGCGAATTCGACGACTTCGATCCCTCGCGTTACTTCGCCGCGAGCATCTGAGAACACTTTGCCATGCTCACGCGTTATCGCCGCGGCCAGCGCGTCGTGATTGCGATCGAGCAGCTCCTTGAACTTGGACAAGATGCGTGCGCGACGCAGAGGTGCAGTTTCCGCCCAGGCGGGAAAGGCTTCGTGAGCAGCGGCGACGGCGCTTTGAACATCTTGCGCACTCGCCAGGTGCACGCGAGCAACGATTTGCCCGCTGGCCGGATTGAAAACGTCGCTGGTACGGCCCGAAGTCGCGACGACGCTACGACCGCCGATCGTGTGATGGATGTCGGAAGGAGATTGCAACGCGGCGCTCACGAAAACCTCTGCTGATCGAACGGTGTCGCCAGATGCCCACATCGTGGCATCCACGCCCGGACATTCACTTGTACTGTCGCGGTGCTCGCATTATTGTCCGACACGGCTGCGCAGGGATGCCATTCCTTTCGTTCTAAACCAACGATCTAGCTAAACTTACGCTTAAGGAAAGCACGGACACTCAAACACCATACATGACGCCTTCACCCGCCGTTGCCGCCGCTCCCATCTTCGCCAGTTTTGGCCTCGCGGCCGATCCTTTTGCCGATACCACGGCCGATTCGTTCTTCTTCCCCAGCGATCAGCACCTGCGTGCGCTCGAATTCATGGGGCATTCGCTGTGGACCAAATCGCGCCTCGGTGTCGTCACCGCCGATCATGGCTGCGGCAAGAGTTTGCTGATCACCCGGCTGTTGAAGGATCTGGATGAGCGTGTCGTCGTCGCGGTGGTCCAGCGAGAGCACATCGGCCCGCGCGAATTCCTGCTCGAAATCCTGCGTCAGTACGGTTTCAACCTCGGCGAAGACGACAAGACCGATCGCCGGCGGTTGCTGGAACGCTTTCTGTCTCACCAGGCGGCGGCGGGCCGGCTGTGTCTGCTGATCGTCGAGAACGCGCAAAACATGCATCCGTCGGTGCTGGAGGAGCTGCGCTGTCTCGCGGCCGTCGAGCACGAAGGCGTGCGCGTGCTGAAAATGCTGTTGCTGGGGCAACCCGCACTGGATCTGGTGCTGGAGTCGCCGCGCATGGCCGAACTGGTGACGAGCAACGTTTCGCGGTTCTCGCTCGGTGCGCTCACCGAAGATCAGACGGCAGCGTACGTCGCGCACCGTTTGCGTGCAGCGGGAGCATTCAATCCCGATGCGCTGATGCCTTCGACGTTATTGCCGCAGGTTCATGCCTGCAGCCTCGGCGTGCCAGCCAACATCAATAAGCTGTGTACTCGCGCCATGGTGCACGCGCGGGAAGAGATGGCGACGTCGGTGACTTCCTCGGCACTGGATAAAGCGATCGAAGATTTGAATTGGGTGCGTCGTCGGCTGCGGCCCGAACCTGCCGTGCTCGAACAAGTGGCGGGGCTGACGGCGACGCCGAGTCCGGGAAAGCTGGTCATTACCATGCAGGGCGAGCCGGAGCGGGAAGTGGCGCTCAAATCCGACCGCATGCTGGTAGGCCGAGGCGAAGAGGCCGACGTGCGCATCGATTCGGTGTTCATCAGCCGCTACCACGCGCTGATCGTGCGCGACGGCAATCAGGATCTGCTGCTCGACCTCGGCAGCACCAACGGCTTGCTGGTGAACTCCCGACGCATTCTCCGTCGCGCCTTGCGCCACCGAGACTTGATCCAGGTCGGCCCGGCGCGCGTCATGTACATCAACGAACAAGCCAACAACGTGCAGCCCGATCCGGGCGAAACACTGTGCTTCGCGCGGCCCGGCTTCCCAGCCGCGGCGGGCGAAGAGCAGTCCAACACGCTGCTGGCCTTCGGCAGGCTCGATCCGTCGGCCTAGTACACGCACGGGGAGCAAGGCAAAAATTGTCGCAGTCACGGCAGCTTGCCCCCTTCTGCTGCTGTCAGTAGAGTGTCGGGCTCCCAACGCCAGCACCCACCCCGAAGTCACTGATCCTGTGCCGGTCAGGCAGACGGGAGGGTGTGCGTGCGTCGGAAGTCCCACAGGCTTTAAAGAGACAGACAAGTGGAGCGCTGGCGCGTACATAAATTCGGCGGCTCGAGCGTCGCCGATGCGGTTTGCATGGAACGCGTGGCCCGCATTCTGGAGCAGGACCCGCATCCCCGGCTCGGCGTGGTGCTTTCGGCCTGCCGCGGTGTCACCGACGGCCTGTTGAACCTGGTCACGGCGGCTGAGAAACAGGAAACGACGCTGGCCGAACGCATCGAGCAGCTGCGACAGCGCCATCAAACGATTGCCGAAACGCTGCTGCCGGAACATCTGCGCAGCGAATACATGAGCAAGCTGGAGCAGGACTGCCGCGACATCGCCGGCATTCTGCAGACCGTGCAGCTGATTCGCTCCGCTTCGCAGACCGTGCGCGATCTGATCGCCGGCTACGGTGAAATCTGGTCGACGCGCCTGTTCAGCGCCTATCTGCGTCATCGAGGCCGTCGCCCGGGCGCAGTCACGTGGGTGGATGCACGTGAAGTCGTGTCGGTGGAGTGGGGGCCGCTCGGGCCCGCAGTTCGCTGGGAAACTTCGCAGGCAAATATGGATCGCGCCACGCCGGCAGAGCCCGCGACGCTGATCATCACGGGTTTCATCGCCCGCGACGCCGCCGGCTTGCAAACAACGCTCGGCCGCACCGGCAGCGACTTCTCCGGTTCGATTTTCGGCGCGCTGCTCGACGCCGAAGAAATTCACATCTGGACCGATGTCGACGGCGTGTTGAGCGCCGATCCGCGGCTGGTGCCGGAAGCGAAGGTCATCGACTCGCTGTCGTACAACGAAGCGATGGAGCTCGCGTATTTCGGCGCCAAAGTGATCCATCCGCAGACCATGGCGCCGGCGGTGCGCAAGAGCATCCCGATCTGGATCCGCAATACCTTCGCGCCGGAAAAAGCCGGCACGCTGATTTGCGAAAAGCCGGTGTCGCAGATCGCGGTGAAGGGCATCACCTGCATCGACCGCGTGGCGCTGGTGAACCTCGAAGGCGCCGGCATGATCGGCGTGCCCGGCACTGCGCATCGTTTGTTCGGCGCGCTGCGCGATCACGGCATCTCCGTCATCTTGATCTCCCAAGGCAGCTCGGAGCACTCGATCTGCTTCGCGATTCCCGAAGGTGAAGCCGCGCGCGCCGAGACGGTCGTGCGCCAGGCGTTCGATCGCGAATTGCGGGAAGGGCAGATTCAAAGCGTCGAAGTCACATCGAACTGCAGCATCCTCGCCGTGGTTGGCGATGGCATGGCCGGCTCGCACGGCGTCGCTGCGAAAGTGTTCGGCGCGCTGGGCACTGCTGGCGTGAGCGTTCGAGCGATCGCGCAGGGCGCTTCGGAAAGAAACATTTCAGCAGTGATCGACGGCCGTCATTCGTCGCGCGCGCTGCGTTCGGTGCATTCGAGTTTCTATCTCTCGCCGCACACGGTTTCAATCGGCTTGATCGGCCCGGGCACGGTCGGTGGTGTGCTGCTCGATCAAATGGCTTCGCAGGTCGAGCGCCTGTCGCGCGATCTGAAGCTGGATCTGCGCGTGCGTGGAATCATGAGCTCCAGGCGCATGCACCTGGCGAACGGCGAAGTGGCACTCGGGAGCTGGCGCGAGGCGTTCGCGTCCAAGAGCGAAGACGCGGATCTCACGAAATTCGCCGAGCACATTCGTGCGGATCATTTGCCGCACGCCATCATCATCGATTGCTCGTCGAGCTCCGAGGTGGCGGCGCGCTATCCGGCGTGGCTGGCCAGCGGCATTCACGTCGTCACGCCGAACAAGAAAGCCAACAGCTCGGATCTCGAGTTGTACGCGCGGCTGCACGATGCTCGCCGCCAGGGCAACGCTCATTACCTGTATGAAGCGACCGTCGGCGCCGGCTTGCCGGTGATCCAGACGCTGCGGGACCTGCGCGACACTGGCGACCAGATCTGGCGCATCGAAGGCATTCTGTCCGGCACGCTGGCCTACCTGTTCAACGTGTGGGATGGATCGGAGCCGTTCTCCGCCGTCGTGCGAGCGGCGAAAGCGAAGGGTTACACCGAGCCCGATCCGCGGGACGACCTGTCCGGCCTCGATTTCGCGCGCAAGCTGATCATTCTCGGCCGCGAGATGGGATTGCGCCTGGAACTGGGCGACGTGCAGCTCGAAGGCCTGGTGCCGAGTGCGCTCAGCAATTGCGCGCCGGAAGAGTTCCTCGATCGCTTGCCCGAGTTCGATGCGCCGATGGCCGAGCGCTTGAAAGCGGCGCGCGGTCGCAATCGTGTGCTGCGATATGTGGGCTCGCTCGATGCGGCGACCGGTAAAGCGTCGGTCGGTCTCGTGGAATTGGAGCGTTCGCATACGTTCGCGAACATCAATCTCACCGACAACGTGGTGCGGTTCCTGACCCAGCGCTACAACCAGAACCCGCTGGTGGTGCAGGGCCCGGGCGCCGGGCCGGAAGTGACCGCCGGCGGCGTGTTCGGCGATCTGTTGCGCGTGTGTGCGTATTTGGGAGCGCGGCTGTGAGCAAGTCCTCTGCAACTGCATTTGCTCCGGCCAGCATCGGCAACGTCGCCGTCGGCTTCGACGTGCTCGGCCACAGCTTTCAGGCGATCGGCGATCGCGTGACTGCGCGTCGCGTCGCGGCGCCCGGCGTCACGATCACCTCGATCACCGGCACCACCGTGGATTTGCCGAAGGAGCCGGAGAAGAACACCGCCGGAATGGCGGTCTTGAGTATGGTGCGGGACCTGAACCTTACCTTCGGCATCGAGCTTGCGATCGAAAAGGGCATTCCGCTCGGCTCCGGCCTGGGGGGTTCGGCGGCGTCGGCCGTTGCCGGCGTGGTGGCGGCCAATGCGCTGCTGGCCAAGCCGCTGACGCAGCTGGAACTGCTGAAGTTTGCGATGAAGGGCGAGGCGGTCGCGAGCGGCTCGGTGCACGTCGACAACATCGCGCCGTCGCTGTTCGGCGGCCTGGTGCTCACCGTCGGCATCGACAATCCCAACGTCAAACAAATTCCGGTGCCCTCGACGGTGCGCTGCGTCCTGGTCCATCCGCACATGATGCTGTCGACGCGCGAGGCGCGGCAGATTCTCAACCGCTCGATCGACCTGTCGAATGTGATCTGGCAGTCGGCAAATCTTGCCGGCTTCCTTACCGGTTGTTTTACCAACGATCTGCAGCTGATCCGCGAGTCGCTCGAAGACGTGATCATCGAGCCGCAGCGCCAGGTGCTGATCCCCGGCTTCCAGGCGGTCAAGCAGGGTGCGATGAGCAACGGCGCGCTGGGCTGCTCGATCTCGGGCGCCGGGCCGACGATCTTCGCCTGGTGCGAAGAAAAAGATGCCGAGCGCATTCGGGACGCGATGGTGGCCGGCTTCAAAGCGCAGCGCATGGAGACCGATGCGTGGATTTCCACGCTCGACGCCGTGGGCGCCAGAGTAGTTGAGTAGCGGAAGAACAGCGGGTTCTCTACAGCATAATTTTTCCGTTCCATGCACTACATCAGCACTCGAGATGCGTCTCACCAGGCTTCGCTCAGCGAAGCCATCGTCCGTGGCATTGCGCCCGACGGCGGTTTGTATGTGCCGGCCGAATTTCCGCATTTCCCGACGCGTGATTTCGACGGCCTGTCGGAGTTGCCGGAGATTGGCGCGCGGCTGCTGGCGCCGTTCGCGGAGGGCGATCCTCTCGCTCCCGAGCTCGCCGCGATTTGCCGCGAAGCATTCAACTTTCCAGCGCCGCTCGTGCCGCTCGAACACGCACCGGCGCCGGCGTCCGTGCTGGAGCTGTTTCACGGCCCCACGTGCGCCTTCAAGGATTTCGGCGCGCGATTCCTGGCCGCCTGCATGGAGCGCATCCGTCGCAACGAGAAGCGCAAGCTGACCATTCTGGTCGCGACCTCCGGCGACACCGGCGGTGCCGTCGCGGCGGCGTTCCACAACAAGCCCTGGGTCGATGTGGTCGTGCTGTATCCCAAGGGCCTGGTTTCCGAACGGCAGGCCCAGCAGCTGTCATGCTGGGGCGGCAACGTGCGCACCTTTGCGGTCAACGGCACGTTCGACGAATGCCAGCGCATGGTCAAAGAGGCGTTCCTGGATCCCTCGCTCAAGGAATCGCATCAGCTCTCGTCCGCGAACAGCATCAACATCGGCCGCCTGCTGCCGCAGATGGTGTACTACGCGAAGGCAGGGCTGGAGTTGTGGCGTCAGCTCGGCCGGCGCGCCAATTTCATTATTCCCACGGGCAACCTCGGCAATGCCATGGCTTGCGTGTGGGCGCGTCACATCGGCTTGCCCATCGGCGAAATCGTGCTTGCGACCAATGCCAACCAGACGGTGACCGACTTCCTGCGCTCCGGCGAGTGGCAGCCGCGCGCGAGCGTAGCGACGCTGGCGTCGGCAATGGATGTCGGCAACCCCAGCAACATGGAACGGCTGCGCAACCTGCACGGCGACTTCGAAGAGCTGCAGGGCCAGATCGGCGCTTCCAGCGTCGATGACATCGAGATTCGTGGCACCTTGCGTCGGGACTCGCACGAGCTCGGGCGCGTATGGTGTCCGCACACTGCCACAGCCGCCAAGGTGTATCGACGCATGCTCTCGCGTGGCGCACGGGGCCATTGGGTGATCGTGTCGACCGCCCACCCGGCGAAGTTCAACGACATCGTCGAGCCGCAGACCGGCCAGGAAGTGCCGGTGCCGCCGAGTCTCGCAAGACTGCTGTCGCTGCCGCGGCAGGAGACGGAACTGGAGCCGACACTCCAGGCTTTACGGACGCATTTGCAACACACCTGACTTCATGGCGCTTCCCGATCAGATTCCGTTCTGGGCCTATCCAGCTGCCGGCGCGGCCGCGGTGGTTGCGCTGCTCGTCTGGCTGTACCTGCTGTTCCGTGCCTATCGCAATCGCAAGGCAATCGAGGCGGCGATCGCCAGCGTCGCCTACGAAATGCTCAAGAACGTGCTGATTCCGAACGGCAACGGCGGGCAGATCCACGTGCATTACCTGCTGCTGACCCAGCGCGGGCTGCTGGTTGCCGACCTGCTCGATCGCCCGGGCGCGATCTTCGGCGGCGACCAGATGATCGAATGGACTGCGATCGGCAAAAAGCGGCGCTATACCTTCGCCAATCCCCAGCATGCATTGTACGACCGGATGGCGGCCGTGCGCCTGCTGACGGGTGAAGTGCCGGTCGAAGGGCGCCTGCTGTTCACGTTGCGCAGCGAGTTCCCGAAGGGCAAGCCGCGCAACGTGCTACGGATCGATGATCTCACCGACGATTTCCCGCCGGTCGACAAGGCGCGAGGAAACATCACCGCGGCGTTCGGTGATGTGTGGGCGAACGTGAAGCGTCACGCCGAAGCCAATCCCATCTCGTGAGCTACGTGCGCCTGTAGTGCTCAGCCACGACCTGCGCCACGCAGGCCGTCACTTTCTTGCCCGTCGCGATTTCCAGGAACTCATTCGGCCCGTGCGCATTCGACTGCGGGCCGAGCACGCCGGTCACCAGGAATTGCGTGCTGGGGAATTTGTCGCTGAGCATGCCCATGAACGGGATCGTGCCGCCGACGCCCATATACATCGCGTCCCGCCCGAAAAAATTCTTGGACGCAGCTGACATCGCCGCTTCCAGCCAGGGCGCAGTGGAGGGCGCATTCCAACCGCCAGTGCCGCGATCGGCGAGGAACTGCACCTTCGCTCCGTAAGGCGGATCGCGCTCCAATGTTTCTTTCAACACCTGCCCGGCACGCTCCGGATCGACGCCCGGCGGCACACGGAACGACAGCTTGAACGCAGTGTAGGGACGCAGCACGTTGCCGGCATTCGGCAGGCTCGGAATGCCATCGACGCCGGTGACTGACAGCGTCGGCCGCCAGGTGCTATTGAGCAGCAGCTCCGCCGGATCGGTGCTCATCGGCTGGGTGCCTTCGACCAACGGCAATTTGCGATAGACCTCGGCACCCAACGCGGCCGCTGCGGCTCGCGCTTGTTTCAAGCGATCTTCGGGAATGTTTGCATGGAGCGCATCCAGCTTGATGCGGCCGGTGGCCGAATCTTCCACGCGTTCGAGAACACTGCGAGCAATGCGCATGCTGGACGCAACGATGCCGCTCGCCATGCCGGAGTGAACGCCTTCGCGCAATACATCGACGCGTAGCGTGCCTGTGAGATTGCCGCGCAAAGAAGTCGTACACCAGAATTGATCGTAGTTGCCGCACTCGGCATCGAGACACACGACCAGCGACGGCTCACCGATGCGATCCGCCAGCGCATCGATATACGCGGGCAGGTCGGGGCTGCCGCTTTCTTCGCTGCCTTCGATCAAGATCACACAGCGCGCATGAGGAATGTTTTGTTGAGCGAGCGCGCGCAACGCCAGCAAAGATCCAAACACTGCGTAACCGTCGTCGGCGCCGCCGCGGCCATACAATCGACCGTTGCGAATCACCGGCGTCCAAGGACCCAGGCCTTCGGACCAGCCAGTGAACTCGGGCTGCTTGTCCATGTGGCCGTACATGAGCACGCAGTCTTTGCTGGAGCGGGCTGCATCTCCGGTCGCCGGCACATCGATGTAGAGCAGCGGCGTGCGGCCGGGCAGGCGCACGATTTCAGTCTTCATTCCCGGCAGGGCATTGGCCTCGCACCACTTGCGCATCAGCTCCGCAGCGGCGTCCATGTGCCCGTGTTTTTCCCACTCTTTGTCGAAGATCGACGATTTGTTGGGAATGCGAATGTACTCGCACAAAGTCGGCACGATGGAATCGTCCCAAACGCCTTCGATGTAACGCAGCAGTTGTTCGGTGTTCATGGGCGCATTGTCCTCAGTCACTTCCATGAAAACAATCGGAGCGCATTCGCTGTGGTGATTTCCGCGAGCGTTTCTGCCGATTCGCCGCGAGCCTCCGCAATCGCCGCGAGCACGTGCGGTAAGTACATCGGCTCGTTGCGACGACTGTGCGGCTTCGGTCGCAGATCTCGCGGCAGCAGATACGGCGCGTCGGTTTCGATCAGCAAGCGATCGGCTGGAATCTGTTTCACCACTTCGCGCAAGTGATGGCCGCGGCGCTCGTCGCAGATCCAGCCGGTGATGCCGATATACAAGTCCAGGTCGAGATAAACGCGCGCTTCATCGATGCCAGCGGTAAAGCAGTGCGCGACGCCGCCCGTCAACCGTTCGCGATGAGCTCGCAGCACCTT
Source organism: uncultured Steroidobacter sp. (assembly GCA_946478975.1). The sequence goes on along the minus strand of CAMLEO010000133.1, from coordinate 3,107 downwards.
CACGAAATCATCGTGCGCGTCGCGTTGGTGCAGAAACACCGGTTTTCCCACCGCCGCAGCGAGCTCCAGCTGCTTCGCGAATGCATCCACTTGCGCCTCGCGCGGCGAAAAATTGCGGAAGTAATCGAGGCCGCATTCGCCGACCGCGACTACTTCGGGCTGGCGGACCAACGCATCGAACGCCTGTAACTGCGTTGTATCCAACTCCGAGGCGTGGTGCGGATGACCGCCGGCAGTACAGCGCATGCTGGCTGGATGCTGTTGCACCAACGCGATGGCTGCGTGCGTGCTCGCGAGCGAGCTGCCGGTGATCACCATGCGTGTGACCCCGACTTCGGCGGCACGCCGAAGCACTGCTTCGCGATCGTGATCGAAGCTGTCGTGGGCAAGATTGAGGCCGATGTCGCACAAGGGTGCCATCGGCGGGGAACGGTGCGAAAAGCGGCTTGGATCAATCGGCATCGGGAGCGTCTGTGCTATCTTCCAGCCATGAATTGTAGTGCAAGGATCCGTTGCTTACTGCTGCCGCTGTTGCTCGCCACTACCCTCCAGGTGGACGCCGGAACGACTGCGGAGTTCGATGACGCCGTGGCGCGCATGCAGTTCGCTTTCTACACCGATGACACGCGCTCGCTCGAAGAAATGCTGACCTTGCTCGGCAACTTCGAAGTCGATGCGAATCTGGCGGCGGCGAAGTCGTATCAGCTCGCGTACGGCAACTGGAAGCTCGCGCAGTTGTATCGCCAGCCGCCGGACGAACGGCCCCGGCCGAATGCGAAGTCCAGCGCGAGTAAAGCTGCGAAGGCGTGCGTGCAACACGCACGCGAAGCCATTGAGAAAGATCCTCACATCGCCGATGTATACGCGATCGAAGCAGTGTGCGACAGCTATACCGCACACTCGATCGGCCTCGGTGCACCCGGCTGCTCGCGTACTAAATCCATGCGCACGGCGCTCACCTTGGGCGCGGAAAATCCTCGGGTGCATTTCATCAATGCATTGTGTGCGCCCGAGGTGGAAGGCGATCCGGGCATCGTGGATCGCTGGCGCACGGTGGTCGCAAAGTTCGAAGCGGCGCCGCCCTCGCAACCGGGCAAGCCCGATTGGGGCCACGCCGAGGCATTGGTCGAGCTCGGCAAGAGTTACTTGCAACGAGGCGAGATGGTCGCCGCGCGCGATGTACTGGAAAGAGCGCTGGTACTTGCTCCAGACTATCGCCAGGCGCAAAAGCTGTTGCAGACGGCGGCCAACCGACCCCGGTAGCCATGAGCTGGATGATTTCCACATGGCAGCTGGCAAAAGTCGCGCCTTTTGCCGGCGGTCTTGAGGTCACTGTCCGAAAAACGGCCGCAGGCCGCTTTTTCCAATGAAATAGTCATGTCCGCGCAACTTCAGTTGTTCGAGTCGCGGGAGAGCTCCGATCGCTGGACCGTGCGCGTGAGTCGTCGGGCACGTCGCATGTCGGTGCGCGTCTATCCCGGCGGTCGAGTCGAAGTTGTCGTGCCGCCCGGTGTGCCTTCTACGACCGTGCAACGTTTTGTCGGCTCGCACAGCCAGTGGATTTCCCGCCGCGTCGAAGATCTCACCGCCGCTGGCACGCCGGTCGCTCCTGGCCCGCCGATGTCGATCAGCGTGCCCGCGATCGGGCGCACGTTCAAAGTCGAGTACGAGCACACACGTTCCACTTCGATTCGCCCGCAGCTCTTCGCAGACGATGTCCTGCGCATCTTCGGCCCGATTCACGACGAGGCCGCGATTGCGTCGGCGTTGCGTGAGTGGCTCGCGGATCTCGCTTACGACGAGCTCGGTGCGCAGCTCCTGACGCTCGCGCGCGAACGCGGCTTCTCGTACAGCCGAATTCAAGTTCGTCGTCAGCGCACGCGCTGGGGCAGCTGCTCAGCGAACGGCACGATCAGCCTGAACGTTTGTTTGATGTTTTTGAGCCCCGCGGTGGTGCGCTACCTGTTCATTCACGAGCTCTGTCACACCCGGCACATGAACCACTCCGCGCACTTCTGGTCGCTGGTCGAGCGTCACGAGCCGGAGTACCGAAAGCTGGATCGCGAGCTGCTGCGAGGCTGGCAGTCGGTGCCCAGCTGGATGTTCGAATAGAGACTTCGAGTAACTTCTCATGACCGACTCCGACCCGCCCAAACGCCGCGCTACAGTCGACTTCTCCGATGAACAGGTCCACTGGGACCTCGGCGAATCGCAGAGTTACGGCGAATACCTGGCGCTGAATCAGATCCTCACGGCACAGCGGCCGGTGTCGATGGAGCACGATGAGATGCTGTTCATCATCATCCACCAGGCCTCGGAGCTGTGGATGAAGCTGTGCCTGCACGAGCTCACTGCCGCTCGCGAGCACATCCGCCGGGACGATCTCGGCCCGTCGTTCAAGATGTTGGCGAGAGTTTCCAGAATTCAGGCGCAGCTCGTTCAGTCGTGGGACGTGCTCGCGACCATGACGCCGGCGGAGTATTCGCTGTTTCGCAATCAGCTGGGACGGGCGTCGGGGTTTCAGTCGGTTCAGTATCGGATGCTCGAATTCATCATCGGTAACAAGATTGCGGATACGGTTCAGGTTCACAAGCGTGACCCGCAAGCTTATGAGGACCTGCAGCGGGCGCTGCGCACGCCGAGCATTTATGACGAGGCGCTTCGCTTGTTGAGTCGCAGGGGGTTTGAGATTCCGGAGGAGTACCTCGACCGGGATTGGTCTCTGCCGTATCAGCCGAGCAAACAAGTCGCGGCCGCGTGGCTCGCTGTGTATCACAGCGTGGATGACAACTGGGATTTGTATGATCTGGCGGAGAAGCTGGTCGACCTCGACCACAAGTTCCAGCTGTGGCGATTCAGTCACATGAAGACTGTTGAGCGGATCATTGGGTATAAGCGCGGGACCGGCGGTACTGGTGGGGTCTCGTATCTGAACAAGGCGCTGGAGCTCAGGTTCTTTCCTGAGCTGTGGATGATTCGGACGTCGATGTAAGAGGTTCGGTTGTTAACGGCTGTGGCCAGCGTTGGCCGGAGGGAGGGGGTGTATCTCTCCCCGGCGCCGCGCACCGCCCTTGTCTGCGCTGACGCGCAGACTGTATGCGTTACGT
>CAMLEO010000132.1 GCA_946478975.1 uncultured Steroidobacter sp. | reverse complement strand
GGCGCCGGCGGCTGCCAACCAGCCCACCGATCTGAGCCAGCCGCCCATCCCGACCGACTCCAATCCTGCCTGGCACGAATGCGTGACCGCCCAGCGGCCCGTCTACTACCGCACTCCCGATGGTAAATCCTGCGCAGTGTTTCCGATCGCCAACGACCGCGCGGTGATTGGCATGCTGGAGATCAAATCGACGACGAGTATTGAGTCGCGCGACTCCATCCTCGTCGAAGGCATCCTGCGCATCGTGAAGAACCACCTGGCGCTGCTCGACTACGGCGAGAGCGATACGCTGACCGGGCTGCTGAATCGCAAGACCTTCGACTCACGCTTCGGCAAGTTGCGATCGAGCAGTGGCGCGCGCTCAGCGGACGAGCCGAGCTGGCTCGGCATCGTCGACGTCGACAAGTTCAAATCCATCAACGACAACTATGGGCACTTGTTCGGCGACGAGGTGTTGTTGCTGGTGGCGCGGCTGTTGAAACAAGCGTTCCGCGGCGCCGATCAGTTGTTTCGTTTCGGCGGCGAGGAATTCATCATCGTGCTCGATCGCGCCACCAAGCCTGGGGCGCAGATCGCATTCAATCGCGCACGCATGCTGGTGGAGGAATGTCGCTTCCCGCAGGTGGGGAAAGTCACAATCAGCCTCGGTTTCACTCGCATCGATCCGCAGGACGCCGCAGGCACTTGCATCGAACGCGCCGACGCAGCGCTGTACTACGCCAAAAATCACGGAAGAAACAACGTGCAGAGTTACGAATCGCTGGTCGAAGCGGGCGAGCTGAAAGCGAAGACCAGCGGCGTCACCGACGTCGAATTGTTCTGATTTCGTCGAAAGCGGCCGAGGCCCTTGCGACTTTAGAGCTTTGCCGCGAATTCTTTCGGACTCACCACCGTCACGCCAAACCTCGCCGCGCGCTTTCTCATCCTCAACAAATCCCGATCCTTGGTGAGCAGGCCATCGGCCTGGGTGTGATACGCCAGCGCCAGGAAATGCTGATCGTCAGCATCGCGACAGCGCGGGAATCCCTCCGGCAGCAGCAAATTTCCAAGCGCGAAAGCGGGCGGCAGCGCCGCTTCCTCGCTGTACAGCCGATACCGCTGTAACGTTTGCTCCTGGTCTGCAGCGCAGAGCTTGCACTGAGGATAGGCCAACACGCGACGCAGCTCGTCGATCGCTGCCGTGTGAGTAACGACTCTCACGGTCCGCTGCTCGATCGTTGCTCGCAAACGTTCGATCGCGGCGTCTCGAAACACCAGCCAGTCGAGCACCACGTTCGTATCCAGCACCAGGGTGAGCGAATGTGTCATGAATTTCGACGCCAACCTTCACTGCCGCACGCGCAGCACATAAACAAACAAACCGCAGCGGAACTTCACCCGGCCGTTGTCGTTGAGCCGGAAGGCAAGGGGAAAGGACCGAAGTCCAGGGGGTGCGCGCCCACGGCGGCGTCCAGCGATCCGATTCAAACAATGGGAAAGGAGACCGACATGACTCGCACCCACTTTCGGCCGTGGCTCGCGGCCGCGCTCGTTCTAGGCACGATTGTATCGATGTTGAGCCCGGCTGCGCAGGCGCAGGTGGCTTATCGACTCACCGCCATCGTCGACCCGTCCTCCGAGAATTTCGTCTACCCCACCGCGCTCAACAACAAAGGCGAAGTCGTAGGCACCGCCGAGACCGTCGGCGTGCGCGCGTTCTACTGGAAAAACGGCGTCTACACCGACTATGGCAACTACTCCAACCACAGCTCGGGCGAGCGGAGTTTCACAGACATCAACGATCGCTCCATCATCATCGGCACGCAGCCGGTCGAGCCGTCGAACTTCCGCGTGCGCCAGGGCCAGTACCTGCCGGTGAATGTTTCCACCGCCGATGGACGAGCGACCATCTATTACAACAACAATCGCAATCAAATTCTTGGCCGGGCGCGGACCCAGGTGTTCATCTGGCAGAGCGGCGTCACCAGTTTTCTGCCCAATCTGCCGAACAGCGATGAATACGCGCCGTTTCCCGGCGGCATCAACGATCATGGCGTGGCGTCCGGAACCAGCGGCACTCTCGACACTCGGCGTGCGGTGATGTGGAAGATGGGGTCGGTCATGCCGCTGGACCTGCTGCCTGGCGCCGACTCGGCGGACGGTGGCGATATCAATAATCTGGAGCAGATCGTCGGCGTTGCTCATGGGCCGTCCGGCGCGACGCGCGCGTTTATCTGGAGCGATGGAACGACGACGGAATTGCCGCCTTTGACTGCGCCGAACGTCTACGCGGCCACGCCGGGCGGGATCAACGATTGGGGCGTCGTCGTCGGAACGACGTATATATCAGGCGGCTACGGTGGTATCGCGACGATGTGGATCGGCGGCCGGCCGATCGATCTGAACACGCTCATCGATGCGAACGATCCGTTGCACGGTCATGTGACGTTGTCATCGGCGCAGTTCATCAACGAGCGGGGCCAGATCGTTGCGTTCGGCGTGGATGCGGTTACGGATAAAGGTGTGCGCTACCTGCTCACGCCGACGTATCGGCCGCAATAGGTTCTGGGCGGAGGCCGGCGCTGTGCTTGTTTGGGCACAGCGCCGTGCAGCTCACGCTCGGCGCGCTCGCTTCTTGGCTGCTTTGGTTTTCGCCTTGGATTTCGCGGGACCTTTGCTCTTGCGTTTCGCAGCCGCTTTCTTTTTCGTCGGCGGGGCGCTCGCGGCGGATGCTCTCGCTTCTCGCTCGGCGCGTCGTTCTGCAAGTGAGATCGGAGCGCTGGCCTCGGCCGTGCGCACGACGGTGCTCTTCGACAAGCTCTTGCGCAGCACTTCCATCAAATCGATGATCTTGGCGCCGCCCGTGGCCACTTCCGCATCTTCGGCTTCAGCGCCGGTCGGATGGATCACATCGTCGCGATGTTCCTTCTTCGACTCCGCGAGCTCGTGCAGCTCCTCGGCCTCGCGATCCTGCAGCTCCGACATATCCAGCTCATCGCGAGTCAGATCTTCAATCGCCTTGGTGAAATGAGTGACTTTGGACGCAGCGACCTTGGCCCGCTTCGGCAGCCCGATGGTTTCGGGCGTGCGAATCTCATCCGCATAACGCAGCGTATCCGCGCGCAGCACGCCGTTGTCCGAAACGATGGCGACCAGGTACTCGTGGCCTCTCATCACAAAGCTACCGATCGCGACACGGCCGGACTTCTGCATGGTTGCGGACAGCAAGTTATAAGCCTTGGACGATTTCCCTGCCGGCGCGAGGAAATAAGGCTTCTGAAAATATAACGGCGGAATCTGCTCCAACGGCACGAAGCTGCGCAGCTCGATGTCGGCCGACATCTCCGGCGCGACGGACTCGAATTCCTCGTCGGTGATCACCACCATCTTGCCGTCGTCGGTCTCGTAGCCGCGCACCAGGTCGTCGTAGTCGACCTTCCTGCCTTCTTTCGAGCAGTGATACTGCCGGCCCAATGCATGGCCGGCCTTGTCGACCAGCTTCATGGCCGTTTGTCTCGGACGAACGGCGGCGAGCAGATCGACCGGAATGCTGACCAGGCCGAAGGTGATCGTTCCCGACCACAGCGAGCGCACGCGCGCACTGGAGCTTTCCTGTTCCTGCTCGGACTCGACCTCGGCCGCTTGTTTGCGTTTACGCTTAGGCAACTTTGCGCTCCTTGGCCGCGGCAATGCTCGCCTTCAGGCTATCGGCAAGACTCGCTTGCGGCGCCTTCTTCTTCACGCGCACGCGTTCGACCTTCTCGCCGCGGGCTTTTGCTTCGATGAGCTTGCACAGCCGCTCGCGATATTCGTTCTGCCACGCTTCCGGATTGAAGTCCGCTTCGATGGACGACACCAGCTGCTCGGCCAGTTTCATTTCATGAGCCTGCGGCAGCGAGGACTTCTCGGGTCTCACATTCGAGAAACTCAACACCTGGTCGGCCCGCCGCAACGTGGTCATGATCAGATAGCCGTCGACGCTGCTGAGCGCGCCGAGATAACGTTTCTTGCGCATGACCCAGCGCGCGATGCCGATGACCTGCTTGCGTTCGAGCGCTTCCGCAAGCGCGAAGTATTCGTCGTCGTCGCCGTCCGGGCCGAGGTAGTACGGACGTTCGAACCATTGATCGCCGAGCACCTCCGGCGCAACGAAACGACACAGGTTGATTTCGCGTGATTCGGGCGGGACCAGCTTGTCCAGTTCATCCGGTTGCAGGATCACCGCAGAGGTCTGGTTGACGGCGAACGCCTTGCGCATCTCTTCCTTGGGCACATCCTTGCCGGTGTCCTTGCGCACGATGTGCTGCTCGACCGGCGCGCGATCTTTCTCGTGCAGCAGGTGAAAACGAATGCTGCGATCTTCGATGGCCGAGTACAGCTTTACGCCGACCGGCTGCTTGCCGATCTGCAGCTCGCCTTTCCAGATCGCTCTAGCCGCCATGGGACTGCACCTCGATTGCGGTGACCGTCACCACGCAGCCCGAGCATTGGCAGTGAGGACAGCTCGGCGCGTCGCAGTCGGGGCAGCGGATTTCCAGCTCGTATGCATACCACTGACCGCAATGGGGACATTCCTCGTCCCCCTCGCTCAGGTACCACGGCAGGGCCTGGCTGGCCTGCTGGGATGTCGCTTTGGCCTTCGGCATTGCGTCTCCTGCTCAGTCGCCGAACTGTAAGGAAAACTTCAGCAGGCGCAGCCGTGTTCCACGGCGCCTCAATTCGGGCGCACCTCGACCTGGTAAGGCGTGCGCTGGGCGGCGGGGCGCGTAGCAAACGTTGCGGCAAACTGGCCCAGGGCCGTGAAGCCATCGACCGGCAACGTCTGACGAAACTGCAGGTGCTCGATCAGGCAAAACAGCGTGGTTTCGAACAGGCTGATTTTGCGGGATGCGGGCAGCGAGGCGACGACCTGCTCCACGTGGCGGTCCAGCCAGCCGAGCGCGCCGGTGAACCCGGCCAGCGCCTTCTCGAAATAAATGTTCTCGATCGGCAGCTTGCCGACCAGCGTGCCCACCACGATCTGCACCTGCGCGGCCATGCAGTGCCAGACCAGCTCTTGCGCATTTCTTTGCAGCGGCGTGCGCAGTTGCTCCGGCCACACGATGCCGGCCGGCGAGCCGGCGTGATCGGCGAGCGTGCGACAAATGTTCTCGGTGCCGAAGATCACGTCGTTGCCGATGCGCAGGGTAGGCAGCTTCAGCGCCGGGTTGTCCGCATAGAGCTGCGGATCCAGCTCCTTCATGTCATAGATCGGAACGATCTCATAGGGCACGCCGAGATCCTCGGCGAAGATGCGAGCGACGCGCGTGAAATGCGAGCTGCGGCGTCCGAACAGTTGCACTGGAGTCATCGGTCAGCACCGTCCATTGAGGAATGACGGTGCAGATTACACCGTCATTCCGTCAGCGCAGCAGCGGCACTTCAGTGCATTCGGACCGATACAGTCGGTGACGCACGGTCGTGCCCGACGTGCAGTGTCTGTTGAATCAGGAAGCCGTCGTCGGCACTCGCGCCGACGCCGATCAGCCGGGCGAGCGAACGATTGGTGATCGCACGCAACAGCATCGCCGCGCCCGCCACACCTAACGCGGCCGAGCTCACATTCAGGCGCGATGATCCGAAGCTGCTTGCGAGCAGGCCGACACCGACCGCGCCGACGACGACTCGTGGCGCGGGTGACCAATTCTCCTGCAGATATTCGGGAAGACCTGCGGCGAGCGGCCGGCCTTCGCCCTGCAATGCCGCGATCGACCCGGCGCTCTCGTGCACGTTCAACTCGTTCACGACGTTTTTCACGCCGCGAACATTTCGCAGGCCATGCAGCACCTGCTTCACTTCGTGCGAGAGAATGTCGCCGCTCACGTGCACGACGCGATCGGTGCAGGTGATTTCGAGCGCACCCGGATGTGAGCACAACCTGCCGAGCGCGGCGCGGGCGCGTTCGGCGAGCGTCTCGTCGTCAGTGCGTACTTTTTGCGCGAACTCGCGCGTCTGGCGCAGTCCGCGATTCACCTGCCCGCTGAGCAAGGTGCGGCGACGCCGGCCCGACCTCGGATCGAACAAATACATCAGGCTCGCGCCGGTCAATAGCGCGCCGATGGCCAGACCGAGTTGTGCGGTTCCAGAAAGGGAGCGGGAGGCGGGACGAGAGTACATGGCGGCTCCTCGTAGCGGTTGCGCGCATCGCGGGGGATTCCAAGAAATCCCCCCGCGCCCCGAAAGGTTGCAATCGCAGGGAGCGTGCTTACCGCGTCACAAGTCGAACCACAGCGCGTCCTCAGGCAACGCGCCGGTACTCTTCTTCACCGGTCGCAACCTGCGAGCTCGCGTACGTGGCAGCGTAGCGCTGCGACTCAACTTGACCGCGCTCATCGATCTTGAACAGCGAGATCAGCTGGATCAGCTCCTTCGCCTGCGTCGCCATCGACGCCGCCACGGCCGATGTTTCTTCCGCCATCGCCGCGTTCTGCTGCGTCGATTCGTCCATCTGCATGATGGCGCCGTTCACCTGGTCGAGGCCGCTGGCCTGCTGCTGGCTGGCCGAGGAGATCTCGCCGATGATGTCAGCAACCTTCTTGGCGGCGCCGACGATGTCGCTCAGGTGTTTGCCCGACTCGTCCACCAGCTTCGAGCCGTCCTGAACTTTCGCCACGCTGTCTTGAATCAGCGCTTTGATCTCATGCGCCGCGGTGGCGCTGCGCTGAGCAAGGTTGCGAACTTCCGAAGCGACGACCGCGAAGCCGCGGCCTTGCTCGCCGGCTCGAGCGGCTTCGACCGCCGCATTCAACGCCAGCAGATTCGTTTGAAACGCGATCTCGTCGATCACGCCGATGATGTCGGCAATGCGACGGCTGGAGTTGTTGATCTCGGTCATCGCGCCGATCGCACGCACCGCCACTTCACCGCCGCGCTCGGCCTGGTCGCGCGCTGCGCATGCCAGCTCGTTTGCATGACGCGCATTGTCGGCGTTGCGTTTCACCGTGACTGTCATTTCTTCCATGCTCGAAGCCGTTTCTTCCAGGCTCGCCGCCTGGTCCGAAGTGCGCGAGCTCAAACGATCGATGCCGGAGTTGATGTCGCCCGCCGCGGAGTCGACCGCCTGCGAAGTCTTGCGCACATCTTGAATCAAAGTGCCGAGCTTGCGGCGCAGAGTCTCGATACCGTGCAGGAGGCTCGCGTCATCGCCCGGTTGTAACTTCACAGCGGTCGTAAAGTCACCGGTTGCAATCGAGCGCACGGTGTCGACCGCGAGCTCAGGCTCGCCGCCGAGGCTGCGAAATACGCTGGTGATCAGGAACCACGAGCCCACGCCCAGCGCCAGCAATGTGACGGCTGCCATGATCAGGCTGACCGTGAGGCTGCGCTCCACGTTGCTGGTGCTGCTGGAGAGCAGCGTCCGGAACTCTTTGATCGCCGCCTCCTGCGATTGATTGAGCAGGCCCATCAAAGCTTCGGATGTTTTCTGCATCTTGGCGATGGCCTGCGTGCCGTCACCGGTTTCGGTGCCCAGCATGATGCGCGTCGCCGACAGTGCGGCTGCATAGTAGTCGTCGAACGACCTTCCCAATTCGCCGGGCAGGAGATTTTTAGAATCGGCCGTGGCCAATTCCTTCAACGCTTCGCGCACGGTCTTGGCGCCGGCGTCGGCCGCGGCAATGGCGTTCTGATCGCCTTCAGCGACCGCTCGCTGCAACGATTCTTGGACATCCACCACGGCCAGCCGCATCGTCCGCAAAGCTTCGACGCTGGGATACTGGACGTTCTCGACGCGCGCGAGCGCCGATGAGGTCGTGGACGTAATTCGCGAGTTGATTGCGATGCCCACGGTGACGATCACTGCGGTCATGATGGGCAGCAGCCAGATGCGATGTTTGAATTTCATGATCTTCGTTTTGTTCCTAACGGCATCCGTGCGAACCAAGAGGGTCGGCGAGCTCGATGAGCCCGCCGACCATCGCCCTTTATTGCAGCTTCAGTACGGCCTTGACCGAGCCGTCGACCGCGCTGGCATCGACATAGCCGATGGCCTTCGGATCCGACGCGACGAACGCTTTCACTTCGGCGTCCGTTTTCAGCTCCTTCGGCGGCGTGCCTTTACCCGTGAAGGTGAGGCGCGCCCAGGTGGCTTTCACCTGCGCGACCGAGCGACCGGTGGCTTTCTGATAGAAATCACCGCGAATGCTCGCCGATTCCGGCTGGTCCGCCAGGGTCGCAGCGCCGCCGTCCGGGAACGTCGTTGCCGTGCCAAGAAACAATGCCGAGACCTGGTCGGCGGTGAGATTCGCCGCCGGGTTTTTCGGATTTACGATCACAACCAGCTCGGCGTGTGCGGCCAGCGAGGCCAGCGACAGCGCGGTGGCTGCGATCATCACTTTCAGACTACGCATGGTTCACCTTAGAAAATGAAGTCGAAGGAGGCGCTGAGCATGTTCAGCGTGCCGTCGAAGCCCGGCTGCACGGCGTTCAACATGCCGTTGGTGTCCTTCGTATCGATGTGATCGAGCTGCAGCTTCACCAGCGAGCCCTTGAGCACCGAGAACGCAGGCAGCTCATAGCGCACACCGACGCTGTAGCTGTTCTGGTCGCCGGCGCCGGCCGCGAGCGTGGCGTTCACTGCAAAATTCAGCGGCGCGAGCGGGCCCACGGCCGGAATCGCATCCGAGTGCGTCTCGGTGTCACGACGCAGCTGCGCATACGTTGCATACGGCATGATGTTGCCGAAGCGACGGCCGTAAGTGGCATACGCGCCGGTCTTGGCGACGATCAGATAGTTGTCGGTGCGCGACTGGCCGATTTCGGCGGCGACATAGTTCTTGCCGTCGTCATACTGGGCGCCGACGTTCAGGTTGTGAATGATCGTGCCGTCGAGATCGAGCCGGGAGCTCAGCGAGGAGCAGGCGCCGCAGAAGCTCGAAGGAAGGGCGCGCAGCGCGTTGATGACCGGTGCCAGCTGCGACTCCTGGTCATAGCCGAGCTTCACTTCGGAGTAGCCGGCGCGCACCAGGAACGAGTTGTACTCGGCCGTGGCAGCGATGCCCGCCCACGACGGCACGTCGATCGTGCCGTTCGGAATGTCGACCTCGCCGTCGCCGTAGTAGGGATTCAACGAGACCTGCACCGGGCCGACGGTGGTGCGCCAGGTCGCATCGAAGCCGCGCATCTGGTACACCGGTGACAAGTTATAAACTTCCAGCGGCGGACGGACCCACACGTTCGAGTAGCCGACGAACACGGAATCGGAATACATGAACGTCGGCGCGCGCAGGTAGCCGGCACGCAGGCTGAGGTTGCGCAGCGCCTGCAGGCGCACGTACGCCCAGTCGAGGTGCGGCTCCCAATCGCCGGTCATATCGGCGTAAGCGACGCCCTGCACTGTCGCGGAGATCAGGTCGTTGAAGCGGGCCGTCACCTGCACGCCGATCTTGGAATCGGTGGTGACATCGCCGCTGGAATCGATGCCGCCGGGCTGGGCGGCGTAGCCGACGCTCGCATCGTCGGTGTCGGACTGCGCATAACTCGCGGTCGAGAAGCCGCTATAGGAGAAGTCGACCGCCGACGCGAGCGACGGCAACGCTGCCGCCACTGCCAGCGCGACCAGGGGAAAACGTGAACGCATGAGCAAGAACTCCAATGTTTGTAATGAGGAGCGTGCAGCTCCGTCGCTCGTGTTGTATCGGCGCACAGGGTGTTGCGTTTTAGGTTGCTGCGCCCTGATGGTGCGTGAGGGGAATCGCTTAAGGCCGGGGTGAGTGGCAGTCCCCGCTGGAGCGAATCTTTGCGGTGGTTCCGCAGTTGAGTTATCAAATGTGAATGCAGTGCGCAGATATGTACTGGCACTGCCTACGACGAGGCCAGGTGTGGCAACAGAGATCGAAAGAAAGTTTCTGGTGAACGGCGAGGGTTGGCGGCAGGCAGCGCCCACTCGCATCAGCCAGGGTTATCTAAACCGTGACGCAGATCGCACAGTCCGCGTGCGCATCGCTGGCGAGCGCGCTTATCTCACTATCAAAGGGCGAGCGAAGGAGCTCGCGCGTCCGGAGTTCGAGTACGAAATTTCGGTCGCGGACGCCGAGCAGCTGCTCAAATTATGTGAAGGCCCCATCGTCGAAAAACATCGTCACGTGCTGGAGCACGCCGGCGCGCGCTGGGAAGTCGACGAGTTTCACGGCGACAACGAAGGGCTGGTCGTCGCCGAGATCGAGCTCGAACGCGCGGATCAAACGTTCGCGCGTCCGGCATGGCTGCACACGGAAGTCACTCACGACCCGCGCTATTTGAATTCCAATCTGAGCGCGCGGCCGTATCGAAGCTGGTAGCTCATCGAAACGGCTGTAGTTCTTCCTCGCTCCACGGCTCGTCGCGCTTCTCGACGGCGCTGCGGATCGACTTCACCGTATCCGGCGAGATCGGCGAGGCGTCGTTGCCCCAGGACTTGCGGACGTAAGTGAGAATCGCGGCGATGGTTGCATCGTCCAATGCGCCGCCGATCGCCGGCATCGCAAGCTCGTCGGCCTTGCCGTTGAGCACGATGCGAACGACGCCCTGGGGCGAGCCCGTGGCCCAGCTCGAACCGGCGAGGGCAGGGGCCAGGCCTTTCATGCCTTGACCTTGATCCTGGTGGCAGGACGCGCACACCGCAAACAAGCCGCGACCTTTCTCATACAGCTCACGTTGCTCCGGCGTGAGCTTCGCCAGCAGGGCGGCGGTGTCGATGTTTGCTCCACGCCATCTCACAAACTGCAGCAGTTCGGCCGCGCGAGGCGCATCCGGCGCTTTGCTCGATGCATACGCAATCAGCGCTTTCGGCTCGCTGCCGACGAACGCCGTGCGGCGCGTGCCGTTGTCGGCGCGAGGGATGAGACGATCGACGCCGTCCAGCAGCCCGGTCTTGATCCATGCCGGCGTATTCGGTTGCGTCAGCCGCGCGAGCAGAGCATCCGTTTGCTCGACGTTACCTGACTGCATGACCGTTGCAGCCGCCACAGCGAGCACAGCGGATGCATTTTCCAGCGAGCCCGCCTTGGGCTCAGCCGCGATCAGCGAGGAGATAAACGCCGCTTCACGACCGGCGATGCTGCTGGTAACGGCGTCGGCAACGTAGGCCTCTGCTCCGTTACGAAATGTGATCTCGCGAAGAGCAGGGTCCGCCAGGCTCGCTGGCGCGGCGCCGAGCGACAATGCGACTTGTCTCACCACGCCACTCTCATTCCAACGGGAGCGCTCCATCATCGCAGCGAGCGTGCGTTCCGGGTCGCTGCTGAGAAAGCGCTCCGACACTCGAACGGCAGCGGCGGCGACGCGAGGCTCAGCGTCGCGCAAGGCCGCTGACGCGGTCGGCCAATCAATCGCGTTGATGCCATCGAGCGTCCACAAGGCGTGCACGCGTGTGACCGCGGCGGGCGAGGTCGTTGCAAGTTTGCGCAGCGCTGGCGCCGTGGATGTATCCATGCGCTCGACGAGCAAACGTTGCGCTGTCTCTCTCACCCAGGCGTCGCTGTTCTTCAGGGCGTCGACGAGTTGTGCTGGCGTCGCTTTGGCGAGCTGCGGCGGAGTGTTTCGTTTCACGTTGTCCGGCACGACGCGATACACGCGCCCCATGCCGAGCGGCGCTTCCAACCCGCGCTCTTTGATCTGATTGCGCAAGTAGGTGGTGAGGAAGATGCGATGTTGAATGACGCCGCGATACATATCGACGATGTACAACGATCCATCCGGGCCGTTGTAGAGATTCACCGGGCGGAAGCGTTCGTCGGTCGAGGTGAGGAATTCCGCCTGGTCGTAGGCGTTGCGAACGTGAGGCACGCCGTCGCGCTCTTCGATCACGAGCCGCTTGACCAGATTGCCGGCAGGCTCGGCGATGAAGGCATCGCCGTAGAAGCTCTTGGGAAACAGCGAGCCGCGATAGATCACCGGCCCGCAGGCGGCGGTGAGCACGGGCAGCGTGCCGTCCTCGCGCAGGATTTTATAGCCGCGGTTCACGCCGGTTGTGATGCGCGAAGGCCAGACGGAGATTTCATCCGGCCCGGCCATTTGCACGTTCGCACCACGCGCATTCGGCAGGCTGCGATTGCGCAGCAGATACTCGGCCGGCATCACATCGGTGTACAGCGCGACGCTGTTGTTGTTGTGATAGAGCTGGCCGAAGTCGTCCTGGGCGATGCCCCACTGGCCGCGGAAGATCGTCAACTCACGCTGCCACTTGCCTTGGGAATAGCGGAAGCGGGTGGTGTGATTGGCGTTGTAGATCCAGTTGTCCAGGCCCCACAGCAAACCGTTGGAGCTGTGCTCGGGGTTGGCAGGGTTGCCGTAGTCGTTTGCGACCTGTTGTTTGTCGTCGGCCTTGCCGTCGCCGTTGGTGTCGCGCATGAACCAGAGATTGGGCGGCTCGGCGACCAGCAGGCCGTCGGCGACCAGCGCCAGCGCACGCGGCAGCACCAGGCCGCCGGCGAATTCGGTGCGCTTGTCCATGCGGCCGTCTTTGTTTGTATCTTCGAGCACCGCGATGGTGCCGATCGGCGCGTTCTCGCCGGTGCCGTCGACGTTCGGCATGTAGGCGCGCATTTCGACGACCCACATGCGGCCGTCCGGCCCGATCGTCATCGCGACCGGATCGAACAGCAGCGGATCGCTGGCGACGATTTCGACGTGAAAGCCCGGCGCGACGCGCAGCGTCTTCAGCGCGTCTTCCGGCGGGAGCGCCGGAGCGGGCGGGGCCTTGAGATGTTCCGGCGGCGGCGCCTGCTTCTCGCCAGGCTTGTCACCGCTTTGTGCTGCCGCTTGTTGAGCAACAGGCGCGAGCGCGCAGCACGCGATCAGCGCCGCAATTTGCGCGCGCATGTTAATGAGTGCCAGATGTTTGTTTGGGGTGGCTCAATTCGTACGCCTGCATGATGGTGGCGTACTTGGTGAGCATGTTCGGGACTTCCCACGCCGGCAGTTTGCCTGCGCGCAGGTACTGGAGGAAATGTTCGGTCACCTGCGCAAAGTGCGCTTCGTGGCCGACGTTGTAACGATCGGGTACGGTGACGACCCAGTGCTTGCCTTCGCGCCTGGCGCCGACGCCGGGATAATTCGCTTGCAGCGAGGCGATGGCTTTGTTCACAACGGCTTCGTCCTTCACGCCTTCAATGTAAAGCACCGGCTTGTATTGCTGAGCGGCGCCTTGCTGGATCATGAGCGAAGCCTTGGAGCCGCGCATGATGGAGAAATGCGTATCGCCGCCGCCGGCCGGAGCTTCGAAATCCCACTTCACCGACACCAGCGCGTACACATCGCGCAGCCGATAGGTGAACTCGCCGTTCGCATACACATTCAGCACGCCGTTGGAAACATCCGCTTTCAGAAAGTCCGGGAACGCCTGCGCGCCCGTCACCTTGCGGAACTGGTCGAGCGTGATCGGCGTCGAGCTGCGTTTCGCGCGCAGCACCTTCGCGTCTTCGGGCTGCAGCGCCTGCTCGGGAAACGCCTGCCATTGCACCAGGTCGACCAGGTGGGTCGTGACATCCACCAGGCCTTCGCCCTGCTGGCGCACGTCGAAGAACCATTGCGGGCGCTTCAGCGGCTGCCCGGCGACGATCTTGGAATAGTTGTGCACGCTCTCTTTGCGAATCGCCGGATCGCTTTCGCTGCCCTTGAGCAGCGTGCCGAACAACTCGGGGTTGCGCGACAGCTCACGTTGCAGGACGGATGTGATCTCGAAGCGCTCGGTCATGATGTCGTAGAGCAGCGTGCCGCGTTGCTCGGCGACTGCGAATGCGCGCTGGAGCTTTTTGTAATCGGCCGGCGTGATCGCCATCGGCTTGTCGGCCAGCACGTTCAAGCCGGCTTCGACCGAGCGCAGGATGTATTGCGTCTTCTGCGCGTTGTTTCCTGAGATGACGACGACGTTGCCGGCCTTGTCGTTCAACATGCGCGCCAGGTAGTCCGGGCCGGTGTAGAGCTCGGTCTGCCAGTGCGTCGGCTGATCCTGGCGCTGGTTGAAGCCCTCGATGCGCTTCATGTGTTCGAGGACGTCGTCGCCTTGGGGCGCGTACACGTGCACCAGCGGGTCGACGCCCTGGTACATATATTTCTGCACCAGGGCGGCGTGGAAATGGCCTGGATCGAGCGTGAGCAGGCGCACCGGCCCGGTGACGCCTTCAGCAGGTGTGTTAGCGGAGAATCCTGTCAGCACGGCACCGCAAATCAATCCCAGCCAGGGTTTTCGCATTCGTCGCTCAGCTCCTCACCACGTGCGTCACTCCATAGGGAGCACGCTCCGGACGCGACAACATAGCATTTGCTTCGTCGTCCTTCACGAAGCGTTCGGTCTTCACGTCCCAGGTGAGAGGCCGGTTCAACTTCATCGCGATCCAGCTGACGATGCACGAGCTGCTGCTGCGATGAGCGACGTGCGCCGGCGCGAGCGGCTGCTGGCGCGACTTCACGGCTTCGAGCCAGTTCTGGTGATGGTTGTCGCTCACCGGCAGCTGCACCTTCAACCCTTTCGGATCGAGCAGCAGCGGATTGCTGGCATCCAGCGGCGGCATCGGCTTGCCGCCGGCGCTCGGATCGCTCGCGGTCGCCTGGCCGTCGCGCGTCACCCAGATCCAGCCTTCTTCGCCGAAGAACTTCAGGCCGTTCGGAAGTTTGTCGGAGACGTGCACGGCGATATCGCCCGGATAGGTGAGACTCACGTCGTAAGCACCGTGGACGTTCCAGATCTTGTTGGTGGGAAATTCCGCCTTACCTTCGACGCGCGACGGGCCGCTGTCCTCAAGCTCCAGCGCCCAATGCATGGTGTCGTAATGATGCGAGCCCCAGCCCGTGATCATTCCCAGCGTAAACGATTCGTTGCGCAGCCAGCCCGGACGACCGTAGTCCTTGCGAGGGTGCACGCGCTGCTCGGTGTAATAAGCGAACTGCGCCGGGCCGACCCAGCGGTTGTAATCGAAGCCCGCAGGCACCGGCTCCGCCGGGTTGTCCGGCGCGGTGGGATCGATCGGCAGGCCGATCTCGACGCGCTGGACCTTGCCGATGCGGCCGGAGCGAATGAATTCGGCCGCTTGCCGGAATTGTTTCCACGAGCGCTGCTGGCTGCCGACTTGCAGGATGCGCTTGCTCCGCGCCACGGCGTCGCGAAGTGCAATGCCTTCGGCGATCGTCATGGTGAAGGGCTTTTGCAAATAAACGTCCTTGCCCGCCAGCACCGCCGCGAGCGCGGGCTCTGCGTGTTGATGATCGGGCGTGCTGATCACCACTGCGTCGATGTCGGAGCGCGCCAGGATTTCACGATAGTCGTTGTGCAACGAGATGTTCGGCACCTTCGCGCCGGCGTCCCGATAGAGTTTCTCCAGATGTTTCTTGCCATCGGCGGCGCGATTCGCGTCCACGTCGCAGATCGCGACGATGTCCGCGAGCCCGGATTTCATGACGCCGGGCATGTCGTGACCGCGGGCGATGCGTCCGCAGCCGATCTGGCCGACGCGAATCCGGTTGCTGGGCGCATTCGCGCCCAGCAGACGGTTCGGCAGAATCAGCGGCAGCGACACACCCAGGAGCGTTTTGCCAAAAGTGCGACGGGAAAATGATGTCATTAGCCTCTCATCCTACTAATCCGATGGTCGAAAGCGGCCGAGGCCCTTTCGACTAGAACTGGCCTCGAATACCCAGAATGTATTGTCGGCCGGGTTTATTCAACGTGTTGGTGCGGTTCTCATAGCCGTAGAAGGAATATTCCTCCTCGTCGGTGAGATTCAGCGCTTCCAGGCTCAGGGTGAGGTGCTGGCCCAGCGCGTCGAAGTTCACGCTGCTCGACAGGTCGAGATAACCCGCCTCGCGACGATAGCCGACCTCGGGCGAGGTCGAGCCGCAGTTCACCTGGCACTCGACGTAGTCGTCGCGATAGTTATACGACAGGCGCACGGCGAAGCGCTCGCGTTCGTAATAAGCGATGGCGTTGTAGTTGGTTTCCGCAAGTCCCACGATCACCTGGCTGCCGGAGTCCAGCCGCGTGAAATTCAACGACGCGCCCAGGCCTTCGAGCAGGAAGTCGAGCCGCTGCTGATACAGCAGCTCCAGGCCTTTCAGGTAGGTGGTCGCTGCGATGTTCTGCGGCACGTTGAACAGCAGGATGGTGTCGAGGCCATTCGGCAGCAGCGCGAGAATGGTCGGATCCGTGATCGTATCGAGCGGGATGCGCGCGTTCCGGAACGGCTGCGGCGCATTCTGGCGCACCACGAAGCCGGTGATCTCCTTGTAGAACAAGTTGCCGCCGAGCACCGAACCCTGGTCGAAATACCATTCGACGCCGCCGTCGAGCTGATCGGCCAGGTACGGATCGAGGTCGGGATTGCCCTGCGACACCACGCCGCTGGTGCTGATGCTGGTGAACGGCTGGATGTCGGAAGGATTCGGGCGCGTCATCGCCTGCGAGGCGGAGAAGCGCACGATCAGATCGTCTTTCAGGTTGTAGGCGAGATTGAGCGAGGGCAGCGTCTCCGAATATTCGCCCTTCACCGTATCGCGGCCGTATTGTCCTTCGCGCAATCCAAACAAATTGCCGGCGGCGGGCGGCGTCGACGTGGTGCGCACGAAGCCGATCAAGTCATGATTGGTCTTGGTGTAACGCAGGCCGGCGTTGACGCGCAACTCGCGGCCCCACACGTCGAATGCAGCGTTGGCTTCGACGTACGCCGATTTGTTGTTCTCCTCGAAGCTGCCGGAGTTCTGATAATCCAGGTTGGCGGCGGCATCGAGCACACCGCCCGGCATCAGGCGGCTGAACGCGTCCAGGTCGGTGACGATCCAGCGCTTGTAACCGGCCGGGTAGCCGAAGTCCTCGCCGTAATTCACCGGCACCACTTCGCTGAAATTGGTGATATTGAACTGGCTGAGGTTGGCAGGGCCGTTGTAACCGAACGGCGCGAGCGATGCGCCCTGGGTCACGCCGACCGAGGACGAATACGTGAGCCGCTCGCGCTCGTATTTGTTGAGCAGCGCGCCGACCTTGATGTTGCGGTCCGGGGCGCCGAATGTGACATCGAGCGCGAGATTGCGATTGTCCTCGTTGCGCTTGCGCGGCTGGATGCGCAGCGTATCGAGCTGCCAGTTGGCCACGTTGGCGAGATCGAGCTGCGGCGTGATCACCGGAATATGGTTGTTCACGGTGATGTCGACCGTGCCGGGCTTGGACAGGAAGATATAACTGTTCATGCGCCAGCGGAAATCGGACTCGGCCTTGGACGCCTTGAGATCGACGGCAATGTTGTCCGAGACCTGCCACGAGCCGCCGAGGCCGACGTGCAGGAAATCCGAGTCCTGCTGGAACTCGCGATTCTCCGACCAGAACTTGGCATTCAACAACGTGCCGTGCGACAGCGTGTTGTTGGCGTCGACGCTGAAGTTGCTGGGCGTGATGTAACCAAAGCCGGTCGGACTGTTGGTGCCGGTGCCGGTGTTACGAACCAGCAGGTTGTTGGTGTAACGGTCGAAGTCCGAAGTGAGCCGCGCGTACAGTACGTCGAGATTCAAGCTCAATGTATCGGTCGGCCGGTATTGCATGGCGAAGGTGCCGCCGATGCGAGCGCGTTCGCCGACTTGCACTTCCGGTCGGCCGAGCCGCGGCACCTGTGCGGTCGCGAGCTGC
>CAMLEO010000131.1 GCA_946478975.1 uncultured Steroidobacter sp. | reverse complement strand
AGCCTGATGTTTGCAGCGTACGTCGGGCTGGTGGTCGGCATGCCGCTGGTCGGCTGGCTGATCGATCAGCACGGCTGGCGCACGATGTTTTTTATCTCGGGTGCCGTCAGCGTAGTCGGCGTCGTGGTGTTCTGGCTGATCGTGTACGACTATCCAAAAGATCATCCCTGGATCTCCGCCAGGGAACGTTCCGAAATCGAGACGGCGCTGGCACGCGATCGTGTCACCTACGACTCCACGAGCGGCGCACAGCGGCGATTGCCGTTCCGTGAAGCTGCCGGCGTGCTGGTGCGCAATCGCGTCTTCTGGGCGATCTGCGGCGCGTGTTTCTTCATTCAGCTGATCTATGTCACCAACTTCAGCTGGCTGCCGGGCTATCTCACGCTGGAGCGCGGCTTCTCCAACATCAAGAGCGGCAACATGCTGGCCATTCCTTACCTGGCTGCGGCCATCGGCGCACTCTCCGGCGGGTTCATCAGCGATCGCATCGGCAGCCGCACGGGCGTGATCATTGCGGCCGCTTTGCTGACCATGCCCGCGATCGGCGGGTTGTTACTGTTGAACGATGAGCGCGCGGTGGTGGCGATGCTGTGCCTGATCCTGTTCTTCAATTCCGCCGCGATCAGCATTTTCGTGGTGCTGCTGTTCGACCTGTTTCCACCGGAGATCATCGGCGTCGCGCTCGCGTTGTCACTCGGGCTGTGTGGAGGACTCGGCGGCGTCGCCGGGCCGCTCACGATGGGTTTCGCCTACGATCTCACACACTCCTTCAGTTGGGGATTCATCGCGATGGCTGGCGGCATGCTGGTTTCGGTGGCGCTGCTGAGCTGCGTTCTTCCCTACGAACGTCGAGTTCGGCGCGCCAAGCAGGCGGCGTCAGAGCGTGCTGGCTAAGCGATGCGCCTCGAATACGGCATGTGACATTCGCCGCGGCGTCACGCAGTCGCCGATGGTGTGATATTCCATTCCCGAGAGCTCGAAGGGCTCCACGAGATTGGCGAGCGGCGCGCGTCCGGTTTGCAGGACGACCAGCCCGCAGTCGAACACGAATTCCTCGCCGCTGGTGACGTTCATGAGATGCGCACCGTCGGCTGCAACTTCATACAACGTAGTGAGCACGCGGTACTCGGTGCCGGCCCGGCCGAGCCTGGCGAGCAGCGCGTTGGCGCTTTCCGCGGGAATGTGTTGAGCGATCGCTGCCGAGGGAGTGGCGATCAGCAATTGCCAGCCGGCCTGCACTAAAGCTTCGGCGACCCCATAGGTCCACCAGAACGCGCTGCCATCATCGACCAGCACCGCGCGATTGTTTTCTTCGGGGGAGGGGGCACCGTTCGCGAGTACATCGAACCACGAGATGACACGATCGCCAGCAAACTCCTCGGGCACTGGCCTCGCGGCAGCGCCGGTCGCAATGATCGCAACGTCGAAGGCGTCTTTGATCTGCGCAGGATCGTCGATGCGCGTACGCATCTCGACGCCGACCTGGTGGTGACGCAGCTCACCGCGCAGATAATCGATGAAGTTCCGCAGGTCTTTTCGATGTGGCAGAGCGCTGGCGTACAGGAACTGTCCGCCCAATCCATCGCTGGCTTCAAACACTGTGACTCGATGCCCGCGGACTGCAGCTACGCGTGCCGCTTCGAGCCCACCCGGCCCGCCGCCAATGACAGCAATGCGACGGGGCTGGGTCGCTGGGCGGCTCGCACCGAACTCCGGCAGCAGTTCACGTCCGGTTGCCGGATTGATCGCGCAATGCAAGTGCGGCGCGAAGGCACGGCAGTCTTGATTCAAACCGATGCAAGGCCGGATGCGGTGAGCGTCGCCTCGTGCCGCCTTGGCCATCCAGTCCGGATCCGCGATCACAGCTCGTGCGACACCGATCAGGTCGGCATCGCCATCGGCCAACAAACGTTCCGCAACCTCCGGAGTGGTGATGCGCTGGCCCACGATAATGGGCAGACCACAGGCATCGCGAATGATGTGTGATGCGCGTGCCGTCGGTGCGACTGGGCTGCTCACATCTTTCACATACGAGCCGCGCGTGCCGAGGGTGATGCTGAGATAGTCGACATGACCCAGGCGCGCCAGCTCGCTTGCGACGCGAGCCGTATCTTGAATGCCCATGCCGTCGGCAATCTCCTCGTCGGCACTCAGGCGCAGACCGAGGATGAAGTCATCGCCGCAGCGCTGGCGCATGGCTTCGAGCACCTCGATGAGGAATCGCATGCGCTTCTCCGGCGTGCCGCCGTACGCATCGGTGCGTTCGTTGGTGGCGGGAGAAAGAAACTGTGCGACGAGATAGCCATGTGCACCATGAATTTCCGCGCCATCGTGTCCGGTCGTTTTGAGATTGGCCGCGGAGTCGGCGAAGGCCTGCACCAGCGTCGCGATCTCGCGTGGACTCAACTCATGAGGTGCGAACGGATCGCGAGGCGAACGAATCGCCGAAGGGGCCGACGGAGCGTAGTTCAGTTCGCCGCCGATCATCTCGCGGCCGAGATGCACTAGCTGACCCACCACCTTGACGCCGTATGCACGAACGACATCAGCACGTCGCTCTAGCATCTCGAAGCCTTCGCGGTGATAGGCCTCGACCAGGTGATGTCCGCGCAGCGACGAGGTGGGATGCACGATGATGGCGCCCATCACGATCATTCCCGGACGCGAGCGGGCGCGTGCTTCGAAGTACGCGATGTCCTCTGCAGTGATGTTTCCATCGCGAACCATGCTGGTGCCGTGAGGCAGCACCACCAGGCGATTGGCCAGCCGCAGGCGTCCGGATTCGAAGGGCTGGAGCAGGCGCGGATACGGATTCGAAGCGGTGGTCACTGAACCTCCGGGCGCCGGCGCACGAACCGACCGGGCGGTCGAGATGTTAATGCCGGCCGGCGCCGATTGACAAGCACGGCGCGCGCTCCCTAGTATCGTTCGAAACCGACCGGACGGTCGGGAGCAAAATCGCGGGCCACGCCATGCATTTCGAACAGTCCGAACGATCGCGTCACTGGCAGGAGCGCGTCCAGCGTTTCATGGACGCGCACGTGTATCCGGCCATTCCGCTGTATCACCAGCAGGCCGAGAGCATCGACCGTTGGAAACGAGTGCCGCCGGTGTTCGAGGAGCTGAAGGCCAAGGCTCGCGACGCGGGCTTGTGGAATATGTTCATGCCGCCGTCCGAGCATGACGATGAGTTCTTCACCAGCGTAGGTTTGACGAACGTCGAGTACGCGCCGATCGCGGAGCTCATGGGCCGCGTGTCGTTCGCCTCTGAGGTCTTCAACTGCATGGCGCCCGACACGGGCAACATGGAAGTGCTGCATCGATACGGCACGCCGGAGCAGAAGCGTCGCTGGCTGCTGCCGCTGGCCAACGGCGAGATACGTTCGGCGTTCTTGATGACCGAGCCCGATGTCGCATCGTCGGATGCGCGAAACATCAAGACCGAGATCCGCAGAGAGGGCGAGGAGTATGTGATCAACGGCCGCAAGTGGTGGTCGTCCGGAGCAGGGCACCCTCATTGCGGCATGCTGATCGTTATGGGAAAAACCGATCCGAACGCACCGACCTATCATCAGCAGTCGATGATCGTCGTGCCCCCGGATGCGCCCGGGCTGACCATCCTGCGTCACCTGCCGGTGTTCGGTTATGACCACGCGCCCCACGGTCACTTCGAAGTGAAATTGGATAACGTGCGTGTGCCCGCGGCGAACCTGCTGCTGGGCGAGGGGCGAGGATTCGAGATCGCACAAGGCCGCCTCGGCCCTGGTCGCATTCACCACGCCATGCGAACGCTGGCCTCGGCTGAAGTTGCGCTGGAGCGGATTTGTATCCGCCTGCAGTCGCGCACTGCCTTCGGCAAGAAAATATCTGAACATTCCGTGTGGGAAGAGCGCATCGCCGAGGCGCGCATCGACATCGAGATGGCGCGCCTGCTGTGCCTGAAAGCCGCGTACATGATGGACACGGTCGGCAACAAGGCGGGCCGGGCGGAGATCGCCATGATCAAAGTCGCGGCGCCCCGGGTCGCGCTGCGGGTCATTGACCAGGCGATTCAGGCGTTCGGCGGCGCCGGCATCTGCGAGGACTTTGGGCTCGCGAGGATGTATGCGAACACCCGCATCGTGCGCATCACCGACGGGCCGGACGAGGTGCATTGCCGGCAGATCGCGCGGCTGGAGCTGGCCAGGCATGCGAACAAGACCGATGCGGACGTGAAGGCGTATTCCTGAGCCTCCCGACCGCCTGATCGGACCGGTTGACACGCCGCTGCGTTTCAGTGCGAGAATCGCACGAATTCATGCGACACACCGGGAAGGAAGAATGACCAAAGCCATTGCGCGGAAGGCCGCAAACAAGGCGGGCGGCAAGGCCGTGACGGCGGCGCATGACGACAAGCGTCAACAGATCATCGAGCGCTGCGCCGATCTGTTCGATGCCGGCGGCTACCACCGCGCCACCATGCAGATGCTGGCCGACGAGGTCGGGCTCGGCAAACCGACGCTGTACCATTATTTCCGCAGCAAGACGGACATCCTGTACGCCATCCATCAGCAGCACATCGCGGCGTTGATCGACGGCCTGGATTCCGAGCAGCGGCGGGGCGCCACTCACGATCAGCTGCTGGTGCACGCGGCCCGGGACATTCTCGATGAGATCGCCCAGCACCCCGGTTACGTGCGGGCCTTCTTCGAACATTACGGCGAGCTCGATGAGCCCAAGCGCACCGAAATCCGCAAGCGCCGGCTCGAATACTTCAACAAGATCTGCGGCATTCTCAAAGCGGGCATCGCGGCCGGCGCGTTTCGCAAGTGCGACGTGGAGATCACGGCGTATGGTTTCCTCGGCATGTGCAGCTGGGCCTATCAGTGGTATCCGTCCATGGCCGAAAAAGTGTCCACGCAAAAACTCGCCGAAACGCTCTGCGAGACCTTCCTGCAGGGGCTGAACAAGCCCGGCGCCAAGCCGCGCTGACGAGCGTCGTTCCGGTTCGCGATTGACAGCATCGAGCCTCAGCTCCTATCCTCCAACGAGCCGACCGAACGGTCGGCTGATCGTTCACGGGGGATGGCCATATGAGCGCGGAGCTCCGGCAGCGCACCGAGCGGTTACGAGCCGACATTCGCGAGTTCGTCCGTGCTGGCATGCCGGCGGACATTCTTCGCAAGAGCTCGCAGCACCTGATGCTCGACAAATCAGAGTACGTGCGCTGGATGCGTGCTCTGCAGAGTCGTGGCTGGGCTGTGGCACATTGGCCGCGTGAGTACGGCGGACTTGGCTGGAGTACCTTGGAACGATTCGTCCTCGAAGACGAGCTCGGCCGCGCCGGCTGCCCCTGGTTGATTCCATTCGGCGTCAAGTACGTCGGGCCGGTGATCTATACATTCGGCAGCGAGCAACAGAAACAACGTTTCCTGCCGCCGATCGTCGCGGCCGAAGAATGGTGGGCCCAAGGCTATTCCGAACCAGGCGCAGGTTCCGATCTCGCGGCGCTACGCACCAGCGCCGAGCTCGACGGCGACCACTACATCGTGAATGGCCAGAAGGCATGGACGACCTACGCGCAGTGGGCCGACTGGATGTTTTGCCTGGTCCGCACGTCGCGCGACGAGCGGCCTCAGCACGGCATTTCGTTTCTTTTGATCGACATGCGCAGTCCCGGCGTGACCGTGAAGCCTGTGCGCAGCATGGATATGTGCCATCACGTCAACGAGGTGTGGCTGGAGAACGTGCGCGTGCCGGTCGAGAACCTGGTGGGCGAGCCGGGCGGCGGCTGGAAGCTCGCCAAATTCCTGCTCGTCAACGAACGCACCTATGGCTCGGGCCTGGGCGAGTCCAGGGCCGCGCTGGCTCGCTTGCGAACATTGGTCGCCGGCCGCACTGACGCTGCGTTCGAGCGTCGCATGGTCGAGCTGGAGCTGCGTCTGCTGGCATTGGAGTGTGTCTCCTATCAGGCGCTGTGGGACATGGAGCAGGGCGCCGAGACCGGTGCGGAGGCATCGCTGCTGAAGATTCGCGCGTCCGAAATGTATCAGGACATTCTGGAGGCGACGGTCGACGCCCTGGGTCATGCCGGCATTGCCTACGATCCCGACACGCTGCACGGCGAAGGTCCGCCGCCGCTCGGGCCGGAGGATGCGGGAGGCATTCTGCGCTATCACTTGTACAACCGAGCCGCGACGATCTATGGCGGCTCGACGGAAATCCAACGCAACATCATCGCCAAGTCGGTGCTGGGATTGTGATGAACGCCGCCATCGCCGTCGTCGATGAAACCATTGCCATGCTTCGCGATGGCATCGAGCGCTACACGAACGAACATTATTCGTTCGAACAGCGGTGGAGCGCGCTGCGCAGCTCGCGAGGCTACAGCGAGCAAACGTGGTTGGATTACGCGGATATGGGCTGGCTGGCATTGCGACTGCCCGAGGACGCGGGCGGGCTGTCAGCTGACTCGACCACGATCGCGCCGCTGATGGTGGCGGTCGGCGCAAGACTGCTCATGGAACCGCTGCTGATGAGCTCGATCCTGTGCACAGGCCTCATTTGCAAGCGCGCCAGCGAAGCGCAGCAGCTCGAAATGTTTCCACTCCTCGCCGCGGGCTCATTAAAGCTGGCGCTGGCGCATCAAGAGTCTTTGAATGCGAGCGCGCCGGAAACAGTCGCCTGTGACTATCGAGACGGCGTGCTGAACGGCGTCAAGCAGGCAGTGCTACACGGCGACTGCGCCGATCGGTTCATCGTATCCGCGCGAGACGGCGCGGGACGTGTGCGATTGTGTCTCGTCGATGCCGCCACTACGGGCGTCGTTCGAAAACCCTTTCGGTTGCTCGACGGCCGTGGCGCCGCGAACCTGAGCTTCAATGGCGTCAAAGCCGAGGCGCTCGCTGCGCGGGGCACTGCTGACGCCGATGCGGAAGCACTGACAGACGCGTTGGATGAGGCATCCGTCGCGCTCTGCAGTGAAGCGCTCGGCGCCATCTCGGAGCTCAACGCGGCGACCGCCGGATATCTCAAGATTCGCAAACAGTTCGGCAAGATCATCGGCGCGAACCAGGCGCTACAGCATCGGATGGTGGAGATGTACATGCTCCAGCAGGAAGTGCGGGCGTTGACCCTGGCTGCCCAGCAAGCCCTGGATCGCAAAGATCCGCAGCGGGATCGAATCGTCAGCGGTGCGCGTGCATTCACCAACAGCGCCGCTCGCCGCATCGCTTCCGAAGCCGTGCAAATGCACGGCGGCATCGGGATTACCGACGAGCTCGATGTGAGCCATTACTACCGACGCCTGATGGTGATCGGCACGCTGTTCGGCTATCGCGATTGTCATCTGGATCGATTCGCCTCGACGTGCGGGCGCGGAGAATCATGAGCATGCGTTGCGATGGCGAGTTCCACGACCAGATCCTCAAACAAACCACGCTGGAAGGCGCAGGAGCGGTGTTGGCGGAGGCAGCGCTGGCGCTGGGCTGGCATCTCGCAGGTTTCCATGCGCACATCGATGCAACCGATCTGCCGCGTGCGAAAAGCGGCAGATTCATCGCAGACATCATGGGGTGGCCGACGGATTGCCTGCACAGCTGGCGACGCTCCGGGTTGGGCAGGCAATGTCCAGTCGCGTCTTTGTGTGGCCGGGTCGCAGCTCCGTTCTATTGGACGTGCGATGAGCGCGAGAGCGGCTGGTTCGATACTCAGCTGACGACCGAACAGCGCAAAGTGATGGAACATTACGGCCGCTACGTGGCTGAAGGCTATGCAGTGCCGGTCCGTCTGGGCAACGGCGGCACAGGATATGTTTCCTGGTGCGGTCGTGACGAGCTCGGCCCGAGACGCGCTCAGGCGCAACTTGGTTCCATGTTCTTCCTTTCGCACACTTTCATCCGTCACGCCGAATGTTTATTGGAGGACGAGGCCAAGGACAACGCGTCCGCGCGCCTGACTCAACGTGAACGGGAATGTCTCACCTGGGCGGCGCGCGGCAAGAACGAGGAGGAGATTGCACAGCTCATCCATCGTTCGCGCGACACCGTGCATTTCCATTTGCGCAACGCTGCCATGAAGCTGGATGCAGGCAATCGCACGCACGCCGTGGCGATTGCCTGCACGCGCGGATTGATCAGCCTGCGCTGAACACCGGCGGCCACGGACGATCGAATTGCTCGGCGATGCGCGTGCCGCCGTATTCGCCGGCGGACAGCAGGTTCAATCGCGAGAACAGCCAACCCTTCGGCGAACGAACGATCTGGAACTCATAACGGCCGTAGCGGTGACAATCGGCGGTGGCCGGATAGCCTTTGAACCGCTGCCATGAATACATATACGTGTGAGATCGGACGGTGTCTGAGGTGTCGAAGATCAGTTCGACGTTGGTGATGTAGTGCGAGCTGCTGACCGAGTTCGGGAAATATTCGCGTAGAAAGCCCAGCAGCTCCTTCTTGCTACGAGCCGGCGCTGCCATCGATGCGGGCACGTATGCGACCACGCAATCGTCGGTGAAACAAGCAGCCATGCCGTCCGCATCCAGCAGGTCCGCGTGCCGGCAATAGCGCGCCATGAGCTCGTGAATGTCCAGGCGATCGGTCAGTCGCTGCAACTGCGGGTCGAGATTCATGCGTCCATCCTCAGGCGATATTGAGCCACACGCTCTTGATGCGGGTGAATTCATCGATCGAAGCGGTGCCGAGGCTGCGGCCGAAGCCCGACTGCTTTACGCCGCCATAAGGCACGCCAGGGTCGACGCGCAGATAGGTGTTGACCCATACGGTGCCGGCATCGAGCCTTTGTGTTGCTCGATGCGCGCGAGCGAGATCGCGAGTCCACACGCCTGCGGCGAGACCGTAGTCGCTGTCATTGGCCAGCGCATAGGCCTCGTCTTCGGTATCGAATGGAATCACTGCCATCACCGGCCCGAAAATCTCTTCGCGCGCGATGCGCATATCGTTGCGCACGCCGGTGAAGATCGTCGGCTGATGAAAGTAACCCTGGCTGCCGTGGCGCGAGCCTCCGAGCACCAGCCGGGCGCCTTCGTCGCGACCGATCGTTACATAGCGACTGACGCGATCGAGTTGAGTTTGTGAGATCAGCGGGCCGAGCTGCGTGGCCGGATCGAAGCCCGAGCCGATGCGCAGGTCTTTGCTGACCTCGACCATACGTGCAACGAATTCGTCATGAATCGATCGTTGCACCAGAACGCGCGTGCCGGCGATGCAGACCTGTCCAGCGTGGCCCCAGACGGACGCTGCGCACGTAGCTGCGGCAGCACCCAGATCGGCGTCAGCAAATACCAGTTGCGGGCTCTTGCCGCCCAACTCCAGCGCCACTCGTTTCAATCTGCGTGCCGCCGCAGCTTGAATGCGGCGGCCTGTTTCGACTGAACCGGTGAAGCTGATCGCGTCCACCGACGGATGTTCCACCAGCGCCGCGCCTGCAACTTCGCCCATGCCGTGCACGACATTCACCACGCCGCGCGGGATGCCAGCTTCAATGCAGAGTCGCGCAAGTAATATTGCTGTCAGCGGCGTTTCTTCCGACGGCTTGAGCACGACCGAGTTGCCGCATGCGAGCGCCGGCACGACGCCGAGCGGCACCGCCGATGGGCCATTCCAGGGCATGATCACCCCGACGACTCCGATCGGTTCGCGCACTTGTTGAACCACCAGATCCGGCGCAGTCGCCGGGATCGAGCCGTGCATCTTGGTGGGCCAGCCCGCGTAGTAATCGACGATGTCGATGCCCAGCTGCACCATGAAAGCAGAATAGGTGCGGATCACACCTCCTTCGAGCACGTCGAGATCCATCAGCAGCTCGCGATGGAAGCCGAGCAGCTGCGACAGGCGTCGCAAACATTTCTCTCTCTGCGCAGGCGGCAAACGACGCCAACGGCCATCGTCGTAAGCTCGGCGGGCGCTGCGTACAGCTTCATCCACATCCTCACGCGATCCCGCAGCGACTCGTGCGAACTCAACCCCGGTCGCCGGCTCGTGAATCGGGATTGTTTGGCCGCTGCGCGCAGCGACCATCTCGCCGTCGATCACGTGACCGAAACGCGTGTCGGCAAAGAACTGCCGTGTCTGCTGCGACAGGGGATAACCGGCGATATCCGGCGGCAGGGTCGTTTGAAAGTCCATGCGATGCTCCTGCGAATCAATCGCCGAACTCGTAAGTGAGCTGGACGCCGTAAGTGCGAGGCACGCGCGGCGTAGCGAACTTCCAGAAGGTGCCGCCTTGCGCATTCGGGACCACGGCAAAGGTGTGCGAGTACGCGTCTTCATCGGTGAGGTTGTTACCGAACAGCGAAACCGACCAGTTCTTGTACTCGTACCCGAGCGATGCATCGAGCAACCCGAACGCGCTGATGGCGGTGCCGGGATGATTGTCCAAGGTGCCTTGATAATCGTCGCGCCAGTTGTATGAGACTCGGAAGTTGGCCGTGCCGTTGCCGAGGTCCTGCTCGTAGGTGGAGGCAATGGAATAACTCACATCGGGGGCACGGCGCAGCTTCAGATCGCTGAAGTCCCGCGCGAAGCCTTGTGCATACAGGTCGGTAAAGAAGCTCACATACCTGGCATCGAGCAGGCCGAGATTGCCGCTGACCGTCCAGTGGTTCGTCAGCTGCGCAATCATGTCGAGCTCGACACCGTCGATCTTTGCTTTGCCGACATTGTCAAAGCCCTGCTGCTGACCGTTGCCGCCGGCGGCCGGCAGGCTGGTCTCGATCTGCATGTCGTCGTAGATCATGTGAAACAGCGTGAGATTCAGCTGCAGGTGATTGTCGAGCCAGCGCGTGCGAGCGCCGGCTTCGTAGTTCGCGAGGTGCTCGGGATCCTGGCCGTGCATCAGAACATCGACGGTGGCGGCACGCGGTGAAAAGCCGCCGCTGCGAAAGCCAGTCGAATAGCTCGCATACACCATGTCGCCGCCGGCGAATTCATAACGCAGGCCCAGGCGCCAGATGACGTCGTTATCGCTGCGCGTCGCCTTGGTTCCGGCCGGAATCGACACGCCGCCCATGCCGTCATCGACATACTTGCGCAGCGACTTGTCTTCTTCGATGTAACGAAAGCCGGTCGTGAGCACGTAGTGCTCGGCGAAGCGCAAATCGGTTTCTCCGTACACCGAGAACGAATCGGAGCTGGCCCAGGCGCGATCGAACAGGGCAGGGGCCATGTTGATGGTGTAGGAATCTGCATTCCAGAAATACACGCCGGCCTGGCCGCTGAACACCGGATCGTTGCGGGTGATGCGCAGCTCGTGGCTGCGCTGCCGGTAGTCGCCGGGCTTGCGTGCGTGATACAGCGGCAGCGGGCTGCCGTCGTAGTCGAACGCAGTATCATCGAATGTTTTGTTATACCCGCCGATGTACGTGAGCTGGTAATGATCGCTCATGTCCCAGTTCACCTGGCCGATGTAGGTATCCGAGTCGAGCTCCAGATAAGTGAAGCCGTCGCCGACTGCGGTTTGTTTGCTACCCGACTGCGACTGTCCGAGGCCCGGCGCGCACTGACCGTAGAAGGCGCAGAACGCATCGCCGGAGCCGTCGACAGCACGGCCGTCGGAAATGTTCAGCACCGGATTCGGCGTGCCTTTCTGGCCGATGTGATTGCCCTGCAGCTCGACAGTGAGCGAGTCAGTCGGCTTCCACAGGAAATGGCCGCCGTAATCCACTTCGCGGCGATCGTCCTGCGCCTCGTGCAAGGTGAGATTGTCATAGTAGCCATCGTGTTCGAGGCTGGCGGCGGTGAGCTTGAGCGCGGCCTTGTCGCCACCCAGGTTGAAGTAGCCTTCGAAGTTGCGAGTGCCGAAGTTGCCCGCAGTCGTACGTACCTTGCCATTGGTCGAGTCGAGCTGCGGCTTCTTGCGATGAATATTGATGATGCCGCCGACCGCATTCTTGCCGAACAATGTTCCCTGCGGGCCGCGCAGGATTTCGATGCTCTGGATGTCGAGCAGGCTCATGACGTTGGCGGTGCCGCTGCCCATCGCGACATCGTCGACGAACACCAGTACTGTGGGATCGAACGCTTTCTCGACATCCTGGTAACTGATGCCGCGAATCGAAAATGCAGCGCCGCCGGCAGTGCCTGCTTCGACTTTGTCGAGCACTACATTCGGTGCGAACTGTGCCAGTGAGGTCGAGTCGACGACGAAGGATCGTTCCAATGTTTCGGCGCTGACCGCACTGACGGCGACCGGAACGTCCTGTAAACCTTCTTCGCGTTTGCGTGCCATCACCACGACTTCTTCGAGGCCGCCGCCGGCGCGTTCGGCGTCGGCAGGTGCGGCCTGAACGTTGATGCTCGGCGTGACCAAGCTTGCACTGCCGAGCAGCAGCGACCCGATGGATGAGCCTATGAACGGAATTACGTGAACACGTTTGCGCACGACGTTTCCCCCTGTTGAGTGTGCACCGTGGTGCTGTTGCCACGGCGTCGTTGTGCCTCGGTTGCACTATGAGCGCTGCGAATGCGTGCGGGGACTACCTGATTCGGCAGGATTGTTCCGTCTGCGAGAGCTGCGCACCCCGCGCCAGCGCCTCGTGAATCTTGATCAACGCGGGCTCGTTGCGCCCGAACGTATTGAACGCTCGCAAGCCCGTGGCCAGGCCCGGCTGTATGGACTGGCTGATTCGATAATCCTCTTCGCCGACCACTTGCACCACCCATTGGAAATGCGTGAGCGGCTCGCGTCCCTGATCGGGGCGTGACGGATCGGCGCGCCAGTAGCAGCGATAGCGGCTGATGCACTCGCCGACGCTCGCGCCGGGAAAAAACTGGAAAAACTCCACCGCGGTCGGGCTCACCAGCAGCGAGACGTTCGGATACAGGAAATGGATCAATTGAAAGTGATCGAACACCGCGCTGGTCCACTGCTCGCGCGGCTGGTCCCGCAGCGTCAGCAACGACTTGTTCGGATAGGCGAGGCGCTGGTGCGGCCCGAAGCTGTCGTGAGCCGACAGATTGCCGAACGCGTAGTCGCCGACCGATTCCCGGTGCACGACCGAGAAGTGATAGCCCTCGAAGAACGTATCGACGGTGAGCTTCCAGTTGTTGCGAGTGTGGAAGACGTGCTCGCCGACCACCTGCATCCGGTCGAACTGCCACAACGCAAAGATATTCGCGAGCTCGCCCAGGTGATCGTCGATCGTGAACTCGAGCTCGGGCGTGGCGCCGACAAAGATCATGCCGTACTTTTCCTCGACCGGCAGCCGCACCAGGCCGTACTGCGCCTTGTCGATGCGGCCGAAAGTGGGTTCGGCGTAGATGCCGACCAGCCGGCCTTGCAGGTCATAGGTCCAGGCGTGATATGGGCAGGCGAGTCCGCTGGCCTTGCCGCAGCCGTCTTTGAGACGGGCGCCGCGATGTGCGCAGGCATTCAGGAACGCATTGACCCGGCCATCGCGATCGCGCGTCAGCAGGATGGGCACGCCCAGGTCGTCGCTGGTGAAGAATGAACCCGGCTCGGGCAGGTCGGGCGTGAAGCCGACCAGCATCGGGTTATGTTTGAACAGGGTCTGGCGCTCGCGCGCCAACAACTCGGGATCGGTGTAAACGCGATTGTCCAGGCGCCACGGCTCCGAGGCGCTGCCGGTGGTGCGCTCGGCGTGGTGTGCGAGCAACCGTTCGGCGATGTCCACCAAGAGCTGTCGTTCGTTCAACATGAGACCCCCCTGTTGTACGCATGCCGGACGATCGTGGGCGCGTGCAGCGGGTTGCACACCTCCCATTTTCAGGAGTTCTCTGAAGCGCTCCGCTTGGTGGCGCCCGCGGCCAGGAGTACAGTTTTGGCAGCCAGGCCCGCGGGGGAGTCATGAGCATTTCCAGCGACGTCTATTTTCACAAACAGCTGCAGCTGCAGACCGATATCCCGTCGGCGGCGCTGTTGCTGGCGCAATGCGCCGAGGCGCTGGGATGGAATCTGGCCGCGTTTCACACCGACATTCATCAAGCCAGCCTGCCGCGTGCCGGTGACGGCGAGTTCATCGGCACGGCCATGGGCTGGCAGTCCCGAACCGTGCACGAATGGGTGAATCATGGGCTCGCGCGAGCGTGTCCCATCGGCCTGCATTGCGCCGGCACGACTGAGCCGTTCCTGTGGGATTGCGAGTTGAACGGCACGGCCTGGCGGGGCAAAACGTTGCCGCCGGAGCAGCGAGCCGTGTTGAATCTTTATAACAATGACATCTGTGGCGGCGTCACCGTGCCGGTCCGGCGCGGCGGCAAGACCGGCTATGTTTCATGGTGCAGCAGGGAACGCGGCCGGTTGCGGCCTCGCTATCATGCCACGCTGAGCTCGGTGCATTTGATCTCCCACACTTTCATGCGTCAGATCGATTGCTTGATGGACACCGATCGCGATGGCGGCGGCCCACCGTGTGCGCTCACGGCGCGCGAGATCGAATGCCTGACGTGGGCGGCGCGCGGCAAAACCACCAGCGAAATCGCCGAGCGGCTGCATCGTTCCTCCGAAACCGTGGAGTTTCATCTCTCCAACGCCATGACCAAGCTCGCCGCACGCAATCGCTCTCACGCGGTGGCGATTGCCTGCATCCGAGGCATGATCCGCGAGCTGTGAGCCCAAGCGGATTGATTGACAACCGACCGGACGGTCGACTATCGTCTCGACACGATGGCGCAAGACGACTATGCGTGAATTTGCCGGAAAAGTAGCGGTCATTACTGGGGGCGGCAGCGGCATCGGCGAAGCACTGTGCCGGCTGAGCGCCTCGCTCGGCATGAAAGTCGTGATCGCCGATATCGATCTCGGCGCGGCTGAGCGCGTACGCGCTTCCCTGGCCGGGCGCACTGCCATCGCCGCCAAGGTCGACGTCTCACGAGCCGAAGAAGTCGAGCAGCTTGCTCACCTGGCGTACGGCAGCTACGGCGCAGTGCACTTGTTGTGTAACAACGCCGGCATCGTGCCCAGCGGCCGCTATCGCCCGGTTTGGGAATATCCGCTCGAAGACTGGCGCTGGGCCTTCGATGTGAATCTCATGGGCGTGGTGCACGGCCTGCGCAGTTTCGTGCCCCGCATGCTGGAGCAGCGCTCCGAATCTCACATCGTGAACACGGCGTCGGTGGCGGGGCTGATCAGCGGCTCGGGTTCGCCCGTTTACAGCGCGTCCAAGCATGCGGTCGTGCGTGTAACGGAAGCGCTGTATGCGTCGCTTCGCGAACGGAACGCGCCGATTGGCGTCACCGCCTTGTGTCCAGGCCTGGTCAACACGCGCATTTACGAATCCGAGCGCAGTCGGCCGGTCCATTTGCAATCGAGCTCGGGTCCGGCCGCAGAGACACCGGCACTGCAGGCCGTTGCCGCGGACCTGTTTGCAAGTGCTCTGTCTCCGGCAGCAGTCGCGGAGCAGGTGTTCGAAGCCGTCCGTGAGCAACGTTTGTATCAGATCACGACGCCGAGCTATGACGACGCGATTCGCGAGCGCGCCGACGCGGTGCTGGCTCGTCGTAACCCGGAGTTCCCAGATCTGCTCGATCTGTCGACGCGCGATCGCCGCCGCCAGTCGTGAAGTCCGGCGCCGCTATGAACGCCAAAGCCGCCGGACGTCTGGAAGGAAAGATCGCACTCATCACCGGCGCCGCTTCGGGAATCGGCTGGGCCACGGCGCAACTGTTTGCCGCAGAAGGTTCCATAGTCATTCTCGCCGACCGCGCCGCCGACGCGATGGCGCAACGTGCGCAGACGTTATCTGGACGGCATCGCGCCATGACGTTGGACGTGACATCGGAATCGCAGTGGCTGCACGTCCTGCAGGAGATCGATGGCGAGTTCGGCCGCCTGGACGTGCTGGTCAACAACGCCGGCATCGGCTACTTCCGTCCGATCGTCGAGACCACATTGGAGGAGTGGCGCCACATTCTTTCCGTGAATCTCGACAGCGTGTTTCTCGGCACCAAACACGCGCTGCCGTTGCTGGCGCGATCCGGCAAAGGCTCCATCGTCAATGTATCGTCGATTCGCGGCCAGGTCGCCGGACCCAACGTCGCGGCTTACAGCGCGTCCAAAGCCGGCGTGCGATTGTTTACTAAGTCGACCGCCATCGAATGTGCCGCCGCTCGCAATGGCATTCGCGCCAACTCCGTGCATCCCGGCGTGATCGAGACGCCCATGAGTGCGCAGGCATTGGAAGATCCGGCGCAGCGGGCGAAATCGGTGGAGCACATTCCGGTCGGCCACTTGGGTCAGGCAGCGGAGATTGCCGCAGCCATCGTGTTCCTGGCGAGTGACGAGTCGAGTTACATGACGGGTTCGGAAATGACCATCGACGGGGGATACACAGCCCAATGACCGCGCATCCTTTACTGCCCGCGGAAGTGCAAGCCGAGTATCGACGGCTCGGCCATTGGGCCGACATCACCTTGGCCGAAGTGGTCGCCGAGCGGGCAGCGATGCATCCACAGCGGCCGGCGATCATCGGGCCCGAGCCGATGAGCTACGCCGAGTTGTGGCAGCACGCGCGCAAACTCGCCGGTTACCTGGTGGATGCCGGTTTGCAACCCGGCGAATTCCTGCTCGCCGCGCAATCGAATTCTTGGCAGGGCGTTGTGCTCGCGATTGCGGCGTCGATTGCGGGCATCGCGTTAGCACCGTTGTCTTCGCGCGTTTCACCGACGCTCGCGCTCAATCTGTTCGAGCAAGCCCGCGGTCGCGGTGTCGTGATCGAGGCTGAGCTGCTGCAATCTCAAGCTTGGCGCGAGATGTTCGAAACATTGCGAGCACGCGTCGGCGACCGTCGTGTGTTGCTCGTCGGCCGCGGTGCTGAAGAGCTGAAGGAGTATCGATCCCTGCCGACGCTGGAACACGCGTGTGCCACGGGGCGTGAGATCTCACAACGCGCCAAAGATCCAACCCGCGTGGCAGTGGTGTTGTCGACCGGCGGCAGCACCGGCGTGCCGAAAGGCGTGATGCATTGTGAGAACTCGCTGGTGTACGCCGGACGAGTCTTCGGGCGCAGCACCGACTTCACCGAGAACGATGTGTACGTCGCGTTCGGCCCCTACGGTCACGCGACCGGCTCGGTATTCGACGTCTACATGCCGCTGATTCACGGCGCCGCGATTCTTCCCAACGCGCGCTGGAAGGCTTCTCAGGTCGTCGAAGCCATCGCGCGATACGGCGGTACGTATTGCATCACCGTCGGCACGCATGTGTTCGACCTGCTCGCGCTGGAACGCGGCGTCGAGCCGTTGTTGAAATCCATGCGGCTGGTGGTCTCGGGCGCCGGACCGGATCATTTGTTTGAATCCGCGGAGCGGCGATTCGGCTTTCAAGTGGTGCGCGACTATGGCTTGTCGGAGTGCCTGGGTCATGCGCCCGGCCGTCCCAACGATCCCGCACACGTGCGCTGGCGCAAGGAGGGCGTGCCGCTGCCCGGATTGGAATTTCGCATCACTGAGCCCGGCACCGGTACGCCGATGCCGCTCGGCCAGGTCGGCGAGTATGTGTGCCGCGGCCCGTCGCTGTTCATGGGCTATCTCGCACAGCCCGAGCTGACGCGAGCGAACGTCACCGACGACGGTTTTTATCGCACCGGCGATTTGATGATGGCGACCGACGACGGTTATCTCACGTACGTCGGCCGCATCAAGGATGTGATTCGTCGCGGCGGACTGCAGATCGATGTGCTCGAAATGGAGCGCCTGCTGGCCGAGCATCC
>CAMLEO010000130.1 GCA_946478975.1 uncultured Steroidobacter sp. | reverse complement strand
GACCGGCTCCGCGTCCTGTTACTTCGAGCTGCTTATGTTCGACAAGGCCTCGATCTGCTGGGACAAATACGCCGACGTGGACGACAGGCTCGACAGCAGCGTGTCCAGCCGCGTGAACTGTTTCAGATAGGTCTGCTGCACGATCTGCATGCGAGTATTGATGTCGTCGGCCTTCTTCTGCAGCGCCCGCTGTTCGGCCTTGAGACTGTCGTTGCGCTGATCGATGCCGCCGCCGTCGGCGAGACGATCGCTGATCTGATCATACAAACGTGCGCCGACACCCGTGTCTTCGGTACCAAACAAACGTGCCACGCCGTCGAAGTGATTGGCCAGCGCGCTGTCGAGCTTGGTGCTGTCGACTTTCAACGTACCGTCTTTCTGCGTGGTGATGCCGATGTCGGCCAATGTCTGCACGGCCGGATCGGCTGCATCCACCGGCGAAGACAGCGTGCGGCGAATCTCCGAATCGATACTGCTCAACAACGCATCGCCGAGCATCGGCCCGGCAGTCTTGGTCGCGGAGTCATAACCGCCGAGGCGAGTCATCATGCCGCGCAAAGTGTTGTAAGCAGCGACGAACGCGTTGACCTTGTCCTTCGCCGCGCTCTTGTCGAATGCCACGTCGACGCTCACCGTCGTGCCCGGCTCAGCGGACACCAGATTCAGCGACACACCTTCGATCACGCCTTCGATGACGTTGGTCGAGCTGGTCGCTTCATACTGGCCAGCGACATACACGCGCGAATCCTGCGCCGGGCGCAGCTGCGTGTAGTGGGTTTGGTTGGCGTTCGTGTACTCGAGCGCCGAGAGGCCGCCGTCGCCGCCGCTCTGAGTCACTTGAATTGCATTGGACACGCCGGTCTTGCTCGATGTGAGCACCAGGTGCGCGCCGTCGGCGGCAGTGATCAACGTCGCCGTCACGCCGGGATTGTCGCTCGCCGAATTGATGGCGTTGCGAATGTCGGCCAGCGTGTTGGCCGGGCTGCTGATGTTGACGTTGAAACTGGTCGAGCCCATCGACACTGTGAGCGTGCCGGTGCCGACCACCTGCGTGCCGCCGGAAGCGAACGCATTGGAAGAAATCTGGTGCGAGCTCGCGAGGCGATCGACGACGACATCGTAACGACCGGGCACAGCGGATGTAGTTGCGCTCGCGGTCAGGATGGTCGGATCGGTGCTCGAAGTGGTGCGCGAGCTGAAGGCCGTCGTGGTCTTCAAATTGTTCAACGACGACTGGAACGTCGACAACGCGCCGAGCAAAGCGCTGGTCGCGGAGATCTGGGTGGTCACGCGCGTGTTGGCGCGGGTCACCTGGTCATCGAGCGGTTTACGCTCGGCCGCCACCAGCTGCGACACCAGTGACTGCACGTCGATTTGCGAGCCGCCGACCACGCCGGAGGTTGCCATGATGTTTTTCCTTGTCCTTACGCCGTCTGATTCAACAAGCCGTTACGGCTCTGACCGCCGAGGTTGTGCGCGAGCCGCAGCACCTCCTCGCTCGGAATCTGCCGCACCACTTCGCCGGTCGATTTGTCCTTGACCGTGACGATGGTGCGGCCGCTGTCCTGATCGACCCGAAATTCCAGGTAACGGTTCATGCTTTCCATGAACGTTTCCAGCTGTCGCGCGGCCTGTTTGACCTCGACGACGGTCGGCTCGCGCTTGACCGCGGCCTGTTCCGTTGCCTGCACAACGCTGGCTTTGACCGCATCGACCGAAGTCGTCTGCGGCGTTGCCGGCGCATCCGTAACGCCTATTGCTTTCAGCAAGTCCACCATATGGCAACCTCGCTTCCGTCAAGCACAACAAACAAATGAGGGCGGGCGGCGCAGCCCTGAAGCTCCACCGCCCGCCTCGACTCGACTTGCGTCAAGTCTGGTCATGAAGACCTATCTCATCAACCGCGCAGCAGCGACAGCACGTTCTGCGGGGCCGAGTTCGCTTGCGCGACCATGGCCGTACCCGCCTGCTGCAGAATCTGAGCCTTGGTCATCGCGGCCGTTTCAGTCGCGAAGTCCGCGTCCTGAATTCGGCTGCGCGACGCGGTCAGGTTCTCAGCAGTGGTCTGCAGAGACGACACCACCGACGAGAAGCGGTTCTGAGTCGCACCGAGGTTGGCACGAGCGCCAGAGACCTGGCTCAGCGCGGCGTCGATCGAGGCCAGTGCACCACGCGCGTTCGAAGCAGTCGTCACGTCGATCGCGGAGATCGCCGTACCGGTCTGCGTCACAGCGTGCGCGCCAGCGCCCAAGCCCGTCGTCATCGCGCCACCGAAGGTGATGCTGTTGACGCCAGTGGCCGCCTGGTAGTCGAGGTTGAAAGTACCAACCTGGTTGCCGAGGCCGCCGAGGCCGTACGACGCGAGGTCGCCGCCCGTGCTGCCCTGAGTGCCGAAGGCGACGGAGATGTTACGACCGTCGGCCGCGCTCAAGCGCACCACACCACCCGCGTCGGTCGCGGTCACGCCAGTCGTCGCCGACTGCGCGTTGATCGCGGTGACCGCGTTCGCCACGTTGGTGGCGGCAGTGGTCGTGCCGGCGATGCTGATGGTCGTGCCATTCAACGTGATCGTGTCGGTGCCACCGGCGGTGATCGCGTTCGTGGTCGTGCCGGTCGCGGTGTTGACGTTCGCAGTGGCCTGCAGGCCGCTGACGCCAGCCGAGTTGATCGCAGCGGCGACGGACTTCGCATCGGTCGCGATGGTTCCGAAGTT
This sequence comes from uncultured Steroidobacter sp., assembly GCA_946478975.1. Next base: position 15,146 of record CAMLEO010000130.1, on the reverse strand, counting down.
CACCACCTGGTTGCCACCGGCGGTCGCGATGGTCGCGGTCAAACCCTGAGCGGCGGCGTTGTAGGTCACCGACACGTTCTGCTGGTTATAACCGTTGTACGCACCGAGCGAGCTGGAGCGCGCGTTGGTGATCGAAGAGATCGTGATCTGGTCCGACGAAGTCGCGTTGGCGCCGACCTGGAACGTCTGGGCCTGGAACGAACCGTCCAGCAGCTTCACGCCGTTGAACGAAGAGGCCTGCGCGACGCGGTCGATTTCCTGCGCGAGCTGCTGCACTTCGGCGTTCAGCGCGGCGCGGTCCGAAGTCGAGTTCGAGGCGTTGGCGGACTGGACGGCCAGTTCGCGCATACGCTGCAGGTTGTTGCCGATCTGGGCGAGGTCGCCTTCGGCCGTCTGCGCGAGGGAGATGCCGTCGTTCGCGTTGCGAGCAGCGACCGTGAGGCCGTTGATCTGCGAAGTCAGACGCTCGGAAATGGCGAGACCGGCGGCGTCGTCCTTCGCGCTGTTGATGCGCAGACCGGAAGACAAGCGCTGCAGGGAGGTCGCCAGCTGATTGGCGGATGTCGACAGGTTACGCTGAGCGTTCAGCGACATCACGTTCGTGTTGATTACAAGTGCCATGAAAAAACTCCTGGTGATTACCTTGCCACCGGACGCATCCGAAGGCTTTGCATCTCAGCACTTACGGCGTGATGTGCGCCGGACTGCTGTTCGAGTCCTGTATCGGTGCCGGTGCGAGGAACTTGAGACGCGGATTTCGCAGTGCTGAAAACTGAGGACTCAGTCACGGACAGGCATTTACCCCTGCGACGGGCTTCGCGGAATTGGTCATGAGCCGCAGCGAAAGCCCTACGTGTTGTCACTTTATGCGCTGCTCATGCGCTCATGGGCGCGCAAGCTCAGCTTAGATAATTGAACAGCGACAGCCCGGAGATCTTGGTATATGACAACTGCGCCGCCTGCAGGCCGACCAGCTGCTGATTCATTTGCGTGAGCGCCTGCGCATAATCGAGATCGCGCAGATCCGACAGCGTGCTTGCAACATCGATATCCATCGCTTCGCGCGACGCATCCACGGAATCCAATGTTCCGAGGCGCACACCGATCTGCGCACGCACGCCGAGGAAATGATCGGTTGCCTGGTCGAGCTGCTGCAGCGAGCCAGACAGCGTCGATGACAACTTCGCGTTCGCGACCGCATTGCCGGCCGGCTGTTGCAGGATGGAAATCACATCGCCGATGGTCTTGAAAATATCTTCGCTGCGGCTCTGGTCGACATTGAAAGTATCGCCGACTGCCGGCTGGCCGGTGATCGTCACGCTGACGCCGTTGAATTGAATCGCGCTGCCAGCGGTGTATGTGCCGGTGGTCACGACGTTCGGCGTCGGCGTTGCGCTGTCGGTGACCTGGTAAGTCGTCGCCGACGTGAAAGTGATGGTGTAGTCGTCAGGCACCCAGCTGGTGCGATTGACGACCGAGCCGATGTCGATGGCGCCGGAGCCGGTGTTGGCCATGTTCACTGACGTCGAGAACGTGCCGTTGCCTTCGGGAATGTCGACGAACACATCGAAGCCGTTGTGACTATCGGCTACACGCTGCGTGGTGGAGATGGCCAGCTGCCGCTCGCCTTGATCCGCCACGTAGCTGATCGGCGTGCCCTCGCCGCCCGAGAACGGCTTGGTCTTGGTCGCGTAACCGGAAAACAAATATTCGCCATTGCCGTCCTGGCGATTGGCGACGTCCTGCAGCTCGTCCAGGCGCGCCGCAAGCTCGGTGGCAATCGACTGCCGGTCGTTGTTGCTGAGCGTGCCGACGTTGCCCGCCTGCACCATCAGCTCGCGCACGCGCGTCAACACGTTGCCGACGTCGACCATCGACTGTTCTTCCAGGCTCAAACGATTCTTCGCCAGCGCGCTGTTTTTCGCGAACTGTTCGGACTCGGACTGCGCGCGCTGCAACTCCAGAATGTGCACGGCCGCGATCGGATCGTCCGCCGGCGTGGTCACTCGCGTGCCGAGCGCCACCTGGTTCTGCAGCTTCGCGAGCGCCGACTGCTGATCCAGCATGGCGTTCACCGAGCCCATGGAAAAACCGAGACTGGAGAGGCGCATGTTACTTACCCACGTGTAGCGTCGAGCACGGACTGGAACACGGTGTCGGCGACGCGGATCATTTGTGAGATCGCCATGTAGGCCTGCTGATAACGCAGCAGGTTGGCGGCTTCTTCATCCAGGTTCACACCGGACACGGACTGCATCTGGTCCTGCGCTTCCTGCGACACGACCTTCTGCGCATCGCGCGTGACCTGCGCCTGGTTGGTCTTCACGCCCACGTCGCCGACGAACTGGCCGATGCCGGAGCTCAGCGAGGTCGAGCCGTTGTTCAACACCGGCTTGGACATGAAGCCGCTCATCAGCAGCGCGTTGCGGTTGTCGCCGACGCCGTTGCTGTTATCGCGCACGGTGAATGTATCGCCGGCCGCAGGCGTGCCGTTGATCTGCACTCGCCAGCCGTTCGCGTCGATGTTTGCTCCCGGCGTGTAGGTGTACACGGTGGGATCGCCGCTGATCTGATACTGCGTGGCGCTGGTGAACGTGATCGTGGCGTTGGTGCGCAACGCCGGGTTGGTCGCATTCAACACTTCGCCGGCGGTGATCGTGCCATTGCCACGATTGGTCGTGGTCGCAGCGCCGACGATCGGTGACGCCGCGGCAATGTCGGATGGATTCGTGATCAGCACCTTCATCGGGCTGATCGCACCCGACGTGGGCTTGATCAACAAACGATCGCCGACGCTGGGCGTGCCGCTGACGACAATCGACAGACCATCGGCCACGAACGGATCGCCCGCAGTGCCCGTGCCCGTCATCGGAACCGCTGCGCCCGTGTCCGTGCGTCGCAAGCTCCAGCCGCCGGCGGTTGAAACCAACTCATAATCGCTGGTCGTGAGCGCACTCGCATTGGTACGAATGACCGTAGCACCCGCGGTGCCACTGTTATTGACGCTGCTGCGAACATCCACGCCGCCGACGGAGAAGAAGTCGCCGCCCAGGTTGCCGTTCAAATCCATGCCGGCGTTGTGCTGCTGGTTCACCACGTCCGCGAGCGCGACGCTCAAGCGACCGATGGTATTGCGCGCCGGATCGAGCAATTCCGAACGGAACGACAGCACGCCGCCGAGCGTGCCGCCGCTCAGCGAATTGGTGATATCGATGGTGCCGACACTGGACTGCATCGCCAGGCGTTTGCGCGTCGGATCGTACGGATCGGCGGTACTGATCACCGTGGCGGGGTCCGATCCGACCACCAGCGGCTGACCGTTGCCGATGAAAACATTCACCGAGCTGTCGTTGGCCTTCACGACGCTGACGTTGACGTGCGTCGCGAGCTCGTCGATCAGCTTGTCGCGCTGGTCGAGCAGATCGTTCGGCGCCTGCCCGGTTTGCGAATAGCCGACCTTGATCTGGTTGTTGAGCTCCGCAATGCCCTTCGCGAGCGAAGTGATAGCGTCGGCTTCGCTGCCGATGGATGCATTCACCTGCGAGTCCAGGTCTCGGAAGCTGGCGTCATAACCTTTCAAGCGATCGACCAGGCTCTGCGCCTGGCTGAGCATCGTCTGGCGCGCAGCGATGGAATTGGGCGAATCGGAGACGGCCTGCAGCGAGTTGGCGAACTGCTGCATGGTCGCGGTCAAGCCGGTCTTCGAATCGCCGAGCAGATTGCTGACGCGTGCGGCCTGAGTCGCATACGTGTTCGATTGGTTGTATGCGCTGCTGGCCGTGCGCGCCTGGCTCGACAGGAAATTGTCATAAGCGCGATTGATGGTCGTGACATCCGCGCCGCTGCCGACCCACGCACCGCCGATGAACTGCGGCTGACGAGTCGCGAACTGCGGCAACTGGCGGCTGTAACCGACCGTGTTGGCGTTGGTGATGTTATGGCTGGTCGTATCCAGCGCGCGCTGAAACGCGAGCAAGCCGGAAATACTGGTGTTTAACAAGTCAGCCATGACGGATCACCATGAGGGCGTGGTGCGACATCAGAACTGTCGCAGTCCGCCTCTTCCGCCGTATGTCGGCGTGACGTCGGCAAACTTGAGCGCCGAGTCGGAGGCGATGTTGTTGGTGAGGGCACGGACTTCGTCGGCCACGGCGACGATCTTCCGTGCGTAGTTGGGGTCGGTGGCATAGCCCCCTTCTTGCAACGCCGAGGCGAAGGTGGCCACATCACCACCCGCGCCACGCGCGTTTTCATAACGAGGATTGCCACCGATTAATCGGGCGTAGTCGTTGAAGCTGTCGGCCGGGGAGTCGTAGGCACGAAAGCGTGCGACTTTGCGCACCGGCACGCCGTCCTCGAACTCCAGCGTCGGCACGTGCGCGGTCTCGCCGTTCCAGTTCGAGCCCACCTTCATGCCAAACAGATTGAAGCTGCTGGAGCCGCCGGCCTGCGAAGGCACTGCCTGGCCCCAGCCGGTTTCGAGCGCGGCCTGCGCCACGAGCGCACTCGGATCGACGCCGAGTGCATTGGCGGCACGCTGAGCATGCGGCAGCATCTTGCGCACGAAATCCTCTTTGGACTTCGCGAGCGGCTGATGGTCGGCGCTGGAGGAAACATTCTGGGCCGGCGCGCTGGTTGCGCCCGGCGTCGTGCCTGCAGCAGGTTTGACCATGCCGGACTGCGTCAGCTGCTGCACGAGCATGTCGGCCAGGCCCAGCCCCTTGCCTTTCGACAGGTGCATGGCGATCTGGTCGTCGAACATATCCTGGTAGAACTCGCCCTGCTGGCTGCCGAACAGCGGATCCTCGCCGAAGCTGCGGTTCGCATCGCGCATGCTCTTCATCAGCATCTGCGTGAACAGGCTTTCGAACTGCTTGGCCACTTCCTTCAGCGCAGACGGATCCTGCACCTTGGCATCGTGTCGCAACGACGCCAGGGCGGAGAAATCGAACGATGCGTTGATCGGAGCGGTCATGTCTGAATCAATGGGCTGAATCAATGGGCTGAATCAATGGGCTTAGATCACAATCAGTTCGGCCCGCAGCGCGCCCGCTTCCTTGAGCGCTTCGAGAATCGCCACCAGGTCGCCCGGTGCGGCGCCGACTTGGTTCACGGCGCGCACTATCTCGTCGAGGTTCACGCCCGCGTTGAATACAAACATTCGCGCTTCGGGCTGCTCGACCTTGATCTCGGAGCGCGGCGTCACGACGGTCTCGCCGTTCGACAACGGATTCGGCTGACTCACGTCGTTACGCTCGGTGATCGTGACCGAGAGCGAACCGTGAGCCACGGCCGCCGGAGTCACTCGCACGGCCGAGCCGATGACGACCGTGCCGGTGCGTGAATTCACAATCACGCGCGCCGGTGCGTCGCCCGGTTGAACTTCGATCGCTTCGAGCGTCGAGAGATAAGCAATGCGCTGGCTCGGATCGGTCGGCGCCTGGACGCGAATCGACACTGCATCCATCGCTCGCGCCGTATCCGGGCCAAGCATGTTGTTGATGCCGTCCGTCAAACGCGCCGCAGTTGTGAAATCCGGCGTGTTGAGATTGAGCACGATGTACGGCTCAGTCGCGAAGTTGCTCGGCACCGAACGTTCCACCGACGCGCCGTTCGGAATACGACCGGAGCTCGGCACATTCACAGCAATGCGCGAACCGTCTTTGCCCTGCACGCCAAAGCCGCTCACGACCAGGCTGCCCTGGCCGATCGCATAAACCTCACCATCGATACCGCGCAACGGAGTCATCAGCAGGCTGCCCCCGCGCAAGCTCGTGGCATTACCGATCGAGTCGACAGTGATATCGATCGTCTGGCCCGGTTTCGAAAACGCCGGCAGGTCGGCACGCACCGTCACCGCGGCAACGTTCTTGAGCTGAGGGTTGACGTTGGCGGGAATGGTCACGCCGAACTTCGCCAGCATGTTACGAATGCTTTGAATGGTAAACGGCGCCTGGCTGGTCTGATCGCCTGTGCCGTCGAGGCCGACGACCAGGCCGTAACCGACGAGCTGGTTGCCGCGTACGCCGGCGACCGACGCCAGATCTTTGACGCGCTCTGCGTGCGCAGTGCCGGCGAGCAGTGCACCCAGCATCATTGCGACAACAACTTTCGTGAACTTCATCACTCTTGCAACCCGTAGCTCAGAATGGCAACCAGGGAATATTGAAGAATCGTGCCAACAATCCCGGCGCCGAAGCGTCGGCAAGCGCGCCCTTGCCGCCGTACGCGATCTGCGCGTCGGCAACTTTCAAAGATGAGATGGAGTTATCAGGATCGATGTCGATGGGGCGCACGATGCCCTGAATGCGCACGTACTCGCGGCCCTGATTGATTGTGATCCATTTCTGGCCGCGGACCAGAAGATTGCCGTTCGGCAGCCGCTGCGCCACCGTGACTGTGATGTCGCCCTGCAATTTGTTGCTTTGGGCGCTGTCGCCCTGGCCGTCGAACTTGGAGCTGTTGTCCACCGACATATTGAGGATGGGCGTGCCGTTCGCGGTCACCGGCCGGCCGGCAATCGTCGGCCCGGGCATATCGACCGAGGTCGACTTGCTGGTGGTGGTGCTGGAGCTCTTGGATGCGTTGGTTTGCTCGTTCAAACGAATCGTCAGCGTGTCGCCGATCCGGCGTGCGACCGAGTTCTCGAACAACGCGACGTCGTGCCCGGCCTGATAGATCGCGCCATTGCCGGTCTCGGGCGCCGGTGCCGGCTCGGGCCAGGTGGCGGCGTAGTCGGGCTCTTTCGGCGGCGTCACGCAGCCGGCGAGCGCGAGCGTCGCGACACCAAGAAACAATGTGCGCACGTTAATCATGATTCATCACAACTGCTGCGTCAGGAACGCGAGCATCTGGTCGGTGGTCGAGATCGCCTTGGAATTCATTTCATAAGCGCGCTGGGTTTCGATCATGTTGACCAGCTCTTCGACGACGTTGACGTTCGAGCCTTCCAGCGAGCCCTGCTCGATCGTGCCCAGGCCGTTCAAGCCCGGCGTACCCGTCTGCGGCGAACCGCTCGCGGCCGATTCCATGAACAGGTTTTCGCCGCGCGGCTGCAGGCCGGACGGATTGATGAAGTCCACCAGCTGCAGCGTGCCGATCTGCGTCGGACTCGCCTGGCCGCTCACCTGCACGGTAACGACGCCGTCTTTGCCGACCGTGACGCTCTGCACGCCATCGGGAATCTGGATGCCGGGCTGCACGCGATAACCGCTGCCCACCGTGACGAGCTCGCCTTGCGCGTTGACTTCGAAGTTGCCGTCACGCGTGTAGCCCATCGTCCCGTCCGGCAGCAGCACCTGGAAAAAGCCGCGGCCGCTGATGGCCATGTCCATGCTGTTTCCCGTTTGTGACAAACCGCCCTGGGTGAAGCTCTTTTCGGTCGCGACGATGCGCACACCGGTGCCGAGCGACAGGCCCGTTGGAGACATCGTGTCCTGCGAGGTCGAGCCGCCGACCTGGCGCACGTTCTGATACAGCAGATCTTCGAACACCGCGCGGCTCTTCTTGAAGCCGGTGGTGCTGACGTTGGCGAGGTTGTTGGACGTGACCGACATGCGCGTCTGTTGCGCATCGAGTCCGGTTTTAGCAGCCCACAAGGCAGGATTCATGGCGATACCTCAAATAAACATTCAGGATCAGCCGCTGCTACGAAGCAGCTGGGCCGAAGTAGCCGCGTTCTCTTCGGCCGTCCGCATGGCCTTGGTCTGCAGATCGAAGCGGCGCGACAGCTCGATCATGTTCACCATCGCATCGGCGACGTTGACGTTGCTGGTCTCCAGCGTGCCCGTCGACAGCTTCACGCTCGCATCCGCCGGCAGATCGGCGCCGGTCGTGCTACGAAACAAACCGTCTTCGCCGCGAGTGACATCGGCGTTGGGCGGATTCACCAGCTTGATGCGGCCGACGGTCGCCGTCGTTTCCGGACCCTGGCCGAGCGGAATCACGGAAATCGTGCCGTCGCTGCCGATGGTCAGCGACGTGTTCGGCGGCACAGTGATCGGACCGCCCTCGCCCATCACCTGGTGGCCGGCGCCCGTCATCAAGAATCCATTTGTATCGACACGCAGGTCGCCAGCGCGCGTGTAAGCCTCGCGACCGTCTGGGCCCATCACAGCAAGCCAGCCCGGACCGTTGATGCCCACATCCAGATCGCGCCCCGTCGACACCAGCGCGCCCTGCGTCGAATCCCAACCCGTGGTCGAGTTGGTTGCGTACGCGCGCGATGCATATCCCGACCCGGCGACCATGCGCGTTTGAAATGCGCTCATGTCGGCGCGAAAACCGGTCGTGCTCGCATTGGCGAGGTTGTGGTTGTTCGCGGTCTGGGCGCGCAAGGTCTCCTTGGCGCCCGACATCGAGATGTAGAGGAAACGATCCATGGGTGATGGCTACCGACTATCTAATATTGATGATCGTCTGCGTGATCTGGTCGGACGTCTGGATCATCTGCGCGTTCGCCTGGAAATTGCGCTGCGCGGTGATCATGTTGACCAGCTGTGCGGTGATGTCGACGTTCGACGCTTCGAGCGCGCCCGACTGCACCAGGCCGAAGCCCGAGTTGCCGGCCTGGCCGTTCAACGGCTGACCGGAAGCATTGGTCTGCGCCCAGTTGGTGTCGCCGAGCTGCTGCAAGCCCTGCGGATTGGAGAAGTTCGCAATCGCCAGCTGACCGAGCTGCGTCGAACGGCCATTGGTGAAGCGCGCCTGCACGACGCCCGTGGAGTCGATATCGATGCCAATCAGGCGGCCGGTGGTGTAACCGTCCTGCGTGATCGAGGTCATCGTGAACTGATCGCCGAACTGCGTGGTTTTCGACAGATCGAAAGTGAGATTCAACGGCGACGCGCCAGTGGACAGACCCGCAGCAGCGTCGTACGTCGGCATCACCGCCAAACCATTGGCGGGCGACGTCAGGCGGCCGTTCGAGTCATATACCAGCGCCTGCGTGCCAAGCTGATTGCCGTCGATGGCGACGTGCACGTCCCAAGTGTTCGTGCCCGTCTTCACGTAGTACATGCTGGTGGTGTGAGCTGCGCCGAGCGAGTCATACACCGTCATCGAACGAGCGGTGTTGTAGCTCGTTTCGTCAGCTGCATTGAAAGGAGTCGTGGTCGGCACCGACGCGGCGGACGGCAGGTTGAACACCGTCTCCACATTCGACGTCGGCTGCGGCGAACTTTCGCTGGTCACGAGGCGCAGATCCGACATCGTGCTGGTGTTGAAGTTGCCGGTGGCCGACGGCGGATAGACCTGCAGGCGCTGACCCTGTGCATTCACGACGTAACCGTCGTTGTTCACCTGGAACGCGCCGGCACGTGTATACGCGTGCGAACCGCCGTCGCTGAGCACGAAAAAGCCCTGGCCGCTGAGCGCCAGGTCCATGCTGTTGCCGGTGGTGTTGATGTTGCCCTGGGTGAATTGCTGCGCGACCGCCGCCACCTTGACGCCATTGCCGTGCGCGTTGCGATTCACGCCGTACGGAGACACGGCGAACAACTCGGCGAACTCCGAACGCGACTGCTTGAAGCCGTTGGTGTTGGAGTTGGCGATGTTGTTCGCGGTGACGTTGAGATCCGACTGTGCCGCGTTGAGACCGCTGAGCGCGATGCCGAATGACGTGGATTGCTCCTGGAAACCTTTTAAAAAATGTCTGTTGAGAGATGCGTTACATCACGCGGCGCACGTTGTTCATATCCACCGCGCCCAGCGCGGGAGTGTTCAACATGAGATTGGTGCCGACGATGCTGACGCTGGACACGCGCCCCGCCAGCATCAACGGCAGCGAGCCGCTTTGACCCGCGACAGTCGCGACCGCTTCGATATCGTATTTGCCCGAGTCCGCCGGCTGGCCGTTGTTCTTCAATCCATCCCAGGAGAACGAGCGGTCGCCCGCGGCCGTATCCAAATTCATTTCGCGCACCACCGTACCGCTCGAGTCGGTGATACGAATCTGCAATGCCGTCGTGCCGTCCGGAACATTGATCTCGCCGCCCACGGTGCCGCCCTGCGTATGCGTGAAGCTGTCCGCCTCGGCGAGAATGTCCCGGCCGAGCATGGACGAGCCGTTCAACGTCTGCGTCGAGCGCAGCGAGGTCGCGAGCGACTCCATCGACTCCTTCATTTCCTGCACGCCGGACACGGTGCCGAACGTCGCCAGCTGAGAAATGAACTCGGTGCCTTCCAGCGGCTTCATCGGATCCTGGTTCTTCAGCTGCGCCGTCATCAGCGTCAGGAACTGCTCGATGCCGAGCGTCTGGTCGTTCTTCTTCGACTGCGCGGCGGCCAGTGCGGCCTGCGTCTGCGCGGCGTAAGAAGCAATCGGGTCAGTGGTCGTGGTCATAGCTCAAAACTCCCGTTACTGGCCGAGCCGCAGCGTGGCCAACATCATGTCCTTGGCGGTGTTCATCACTTCGACGTTGTTCTGATACGAACGCGACGCCGAGATCATGTCGACCATCTCTTCCACGCTGTTGACGTTGGGCGAATAGACATAGCCGTTGGTATCCGCCAGCGGATTGCCCGGCTCGTAGCGCGCGCTCGGCGGCGCCTGGTTCTCGAATATTCCTTTCACCGCAACGCCGGTGCTGGACGCGTCCTTGCCGAGGCCGTTGCGGATCGCTTCGAACAGCGGGTGCTTGGCCTTGTAAACCGTGTTGGGGTCGCCGCTCACGCTCTCGGCGTTGGCGAGATTGCTGGCGGTGGTGTTGAGGCGCACCGACTGCGCGCTCATGCCCGAGCCTGCGATATCGAAAATCTTGAATGAGGACATGATTTAACGTCTCGCCTGACTGTTTCGGCTCACTGGCCGGCCAGTTATTGCCCGGTAATCGCAGTCATGAGACCGCGAAACTTGGCGCTCAAAAACGACAGTGTCGCTTGATAGCGAACAGTGTTCTCCGCAAACGCCGCCTGCTCTAATTGAGCATCGACAGTGTTGCCATCGAGCGAAGGCGCGAGCGGAGTCCGATACTTCAGCTCCGGAGCGGGCGCGCCGTTAACCAGTTGTGGGCCGATGTGCCCGGCATTGGTGGTCTGCAGACGCACAGCAGGCGTCGCATTGCTGCCGCCACTTGCCTGCGCCATCGCAGCCTTGAAGTCGATGTCACGTGCGCGGTAGCCCGGCGTATCCGCGTTCGCGAGATTCGCGGCGAGCAACTCGGTACGTTGTGAGCGCAGGTTCAACGCCTGCGCGTGCACTCCGAGATACTTGTCCAGACCGATCGGCATAACTGCATCCGCCAGAAAACTGTCTGCGAACATGGTTAGCAAGGCGCGTGCCACCTCCACAGAAAGCGCGCCGTTCCTTGCGCCCGGGCGGATCGGAAGCATGAGCAAACAAAAATCCCGCGACCTGCGTCACGCGCGAGCGGCAACGAATTGCCGCCCGGCAAGTCGCGAACGACGGCGGCAAGACGCACGCGGCGGAATGTTTGCAACGACCGCTATTGATTGAGTGGTGACATCGGCGATGTCACATCGAGACGATTTGTTGCATGCGTCACAGTTCGTGCGGCGGGCTCGCAAGCTCCCCGCGTGATCCGGCGACGTGCGCGGTATCTGGCATTTCCCTTGCTTTATTCCAGGCAGCGTCAATGAGACGACATTCTTCGACCGCTAACGTGATCAGCTATCGTTTTATTCTCGGAGCCCTCGCCGCGCTGCTGTTTGCAGCGAATGCGAGCGCCGGTGTGCAATCGCCCGAATCGATTCAGGCGGCCGCCGAGCAGTTCGTACGGGCTTCCCTGCCGGAAAGCTCCGCCAAACATTTTGTGACGGCCGGACGCTTGGATCCGCGCCTGCGCCTGGACCAGTGCGCATCGCCGCTCGAAGCCTTCTCACAAGGCACGGGCATGACCGCCGCTCGCCTGACCATCGGCGTGCGCTGCCCGCAAACGAACTCCTGGACTATTTATGTGCCGGTGACGGTGGAAGTCGAAGTGTCGGTGCTGGTGCTCCGCCGGCCGTTGGCTCGCCGCTCGCGCGTGGAGCTTGCCGACGTCGAGCCGCAGGTCCGCCGCATGCCCGGCTCCGCCTCGACTTTCATCAATGACATCTCGAGCCTGCAGGGCCACCGACTCAAACGCGCTCTGCCTGTCGGAACGGCGCTCACGGTCGATATGCTCGTGCCGGACTTGCTCGTGCGTCGTGGCCAGCAGGTCACGCTGATCGCCGCCAACGGTCCGGTGCAGATCCGCGCTCAAGGCCAGGCGCTGACTGAAGGCGCCGAATCGGACCGTGTGCGGGTCCAGAATGTGAGCTCGCTCAAGATTGTGGAAGGTGTGGTGGAAAGTGACGGCGCAGTGCGAGTCGGTTTCTAAATACACGCTCACGAGCGCGGCGGATTTCTGACACTCAGGGATTCCCTGTGGTGTCGATGTGCGACGACTCACAAAGTTTTGTTAACCCCCATCGGGGTGCGGGAGGGCTGGAAACACGGTGATTTGACCTATTCTCACGTCAAGCGGGCGCACTTGCGAGATTCCCCTAAGGCCCCTCTGAGGCCGTGGCCGATGAGGTTGCTAAAGTTCTCAGAATTGCGGCCGCTAACTCTCATCGAGCGGCGTTGTTGTCGCCGCAGCCGAAAGACATGGAGCTCCTTCGGCCCTTTTGAGGAGATCGGGACGTGACGACCAAAATCACCGGTTACCAGAACCCCGCTGTGCAGATCGGCACCGACAAGTCGGTGTCGCGAGCACGCGATGGCGTGGCCAATGCCCCCGAAGCGGCGGGCAAGCCAGCCAGTCCTGTGCAGATTACTGACCAGGCGCGCCAGCTGGCGTCGCTGGAACAGACGGTGAACAGCTTGCCGGTCGTGAACGAGGCGAAAGTCGCCGCGATCCGCTCGGCAATCGAAGACGGTAGTTACCAGGTGGTGCCGGAGCGCATCGCCGATAAACTGCTCCGCATGGATCGGGAATTGGGAGCAGCCCGCTAGTTTTCTGGTCGAAAGCGGCCGCAGGCCCTTTCGACGACGTAAGGAGAGATCGTGGATCCGGTTGTCTGTCGCCATACGCTCGATAAATTGATTGCCGAAGAATCCGGCACGCTCGATCAGTTACAACAACTGCTCGACCGCGAACATGAGTTGCTGGTCGCGAACGACATCGAAGGCCTCGATCGCACCGGCGTCGCGCGTCAGAACTGCATCGGCGTCTTGATGCGCATTGAAGACGACCGGCGCTCGCTGTGCCGTGCGTTGAATGTTCCCGCCGATAAAACCGGCCTTGACCGCATCCTCGCTTGGTGCGATCCGACTAAAGCATTGCGCCGTCGCTGGGCCGCTTGCGCCGAGCGCGCCGATCGTTGCCGCTCAGCAAACGATCGCAATGGTGCCCTGGTCACCGCGCGTTTGAATCGCGTGCAAGGCATGCTCGACATCGTCACCGGCCGCGCCGGTCAGCCAAAAGTTTACGGACGCCAGGGCGCGTTCGAAACTCAGCCGCGCGCCGCTCGCGTGCTGGCATCCGTCTGACGCGAAACCGCTAGGGTCAACAAAGCGTTCGCGATGTACTCCCGCTGCGCCAGCGGTACATCGCGCAACGCGCTTTGAATCCGTTGCAGCACCGACTGCAGCTGCGCGACCTCCAGGCCGCGATCGTCGTCTGTCATCACCCGAGTCAAAACCATAGGCGCAACGCCTCGCTCCACGCCTTCAGTCCCACCACTGCGGCCAGCAATGCGCTCACGTAACTAGGAAACGAAGGGAGCGACACGCGCAACCATCGTTGTCGCGGCGAAGCCGAATAGACCAGCGCGACGGCCAACAACCAAGTGGCGAGCGCGAAAACAAACATCCAGGAAGGCGTGGACACAGCTACCTCGCTCATTTGAAGTAGCTGGCTGCGTCGCTCGAGCGGCGACGATGGCGGGCTGGACGCAAAAGCCCGGCGAGAGCCGGGCTTACTTGGTCAGGATGAGCTTGTTACTGTGAGTCACGCGCAGGCGATAAAAACCGCCGCTGTGCTCGATCAAAATTTCCCGCGCCTTGCCGAAGAGCTCTTCGGAACGCAGTAAAGGAATCGCCGGCACGCGAGCGACCTCGGCGGCCGGCGATCGAACCTCCGCAGAGCGGAGAGGGGTTTTCGGTTGGGTGTGCAGCATGGGTCCAAATGATAATGCTTCTCAATAACAAAGCAAGCCCCTTTGGGCCTCAAAGCTTTTTTTGCCGATTGTTCAGCGCCCCTGACGCTATTAATGAACCGCGCCCATGTTCTTCAGCGCGTCCTGAATGACCGTCGCGTTCTGCTCGCTGGCCTTCGCGCCCTGCTCCGCAATCGCATCCGCTTGCGCGAACAGCGGATGAAACAAACCGAGCTTGTCGACCGGCCCCTTCAATGTGACTTCGCCTCGTTTGCTGAACACCTGCGCCCACGCGTCGCGCACTTGATCCCAAAATTGTTTGGTCTTGCCGTAATACTCGTCGGCTTGCGCGAAATCCGCGTCGCGAATGCGCTCGTACCGGGCGACTCCATATTCGCGCGCAACGTACGGCTTCGCTGGATCGAGTGCGCGAGCTTCCGTCAGCACCGTCTTGAGATTGTTTTCTTCCTGCACCCATCCGGTCGGCCCGATGGTGTGACGATTCGTGCCAACGAGCACTTGATAGTCATCTCGCACACTCCACTCACGTCGGGGCAGCGGCCGCCATGTATCGCCGCTCAGCCAGCTGGAAAAGCTCGCCGAATGTTCCCAACGTCCGAGGCTCGCATAACGCGGCGACTCATCGACTTGATACACCGTTTGTAACCACGCGCCCTTCGCTTGCGCGCCATCGAGCTTTCGACGCGTCCACTGATCTCGCCCGCGATACTCCACGATGTACGTCGGCTCGTACTGCCAGTCCTGGCGCCAATGTTTGGTCACCATCGGCTCGCTGATCGATCCATCCTTCTGCACGATGCGCATCTCCAGAATGTGCACGAGGCTGATCGCCTTGCCATCGTCACTGTCGACATAAACTTTTTCCGTGCCCCACGACTGATACGGCGCAACCGGTTTGTCTTGCACGGCGAACGGCACGACTTCGAGGAAATCAAACGTCACCCGATACGTGCCCGCCATCGCCAGAATCGCGCGACGATCGCGTTCGTACGCCGATATTCCTTCAGCGCGCAACTCGTTCCATTGTTTCGAAGGCTCACGAT
>CAMLEO010000129.1 GCA_946478975.1 uncultured Steroidobacter sp. | reverse complement strand
CGCTTGCGAAAGGTGTGACTTTCGATGCGCGTGTCTATTGCTGAAAAGTCTCTCCCGTCGCTTTTCATCCACGCTTGCGAAAGGTGTGACTTTCGCTGCGCGTGTCTATTGCTGAAAAGACGCTCCCGGCGCTTTTCAGCCCCGCTTGCGAAAGGCGTGACTTTCGCGGCGCGTGTCTATTGCTGAAAAGACGCTCCCGGCGCTTTTCAGTCCCCGCTTGCGAAAGGCGTGACTTTCGCGGCGCGGGGGCGCCGACCTCACGATCGGCGCACTCGCATCCCATCAATACTTCACATCCCCATGGATCACTCGGGGGGCGGCGGCTACGGTCGGCTTGACGCCGATGTAGACATCCGACGACGGATCGTTCGGGTTCTTCAGCACCGCTTCGGTCGGCAACGCAATGCCGGTGGACAAGCTCAGGCCGGCGGCGGCGCAGACGTTCGGATCCTTGCGAGCGAAGCGGATTTCGCGATCCAGCCACTTCACCAGGTAGGTCGTCGTCTCCGAAGACACGCGGCCCACAGTAGCGTCGAAAGGAATCACGAATGCCGGCACGTAGCGTGAGCCGTCGGTGTCGCAGCTGACCTCTTCGTTGGTCATGCGCGAGACGCAGTGGCCCGGGATGCCCCACAAATCGCCGAAGCCGCCGTACTGGAGCACGATGCTCTTGCCTGCGTACTCGCCATATGCAGCCTGGTTCGGCACTTCATATGTGAGCTGCAACGGCGCATCGAATTCCAGGAACGCGCCGCTGGCATCTTTCACGGCCGCGAACTGATTGAAGCTGTTCGCACCCGTTTCCCACTGATAGTAGACCTCCAGGTCGTTCACCTTCGACTCGCAGTAGGTGCCCGAGCCCGAGCTGCATTCCGCCGCTGCCAGCGAAGTAAACAAACGTCCGCTGCGCACGCCATTCTGATATTGCGGATGCTGGGACAACGCGTCCGCATCCGTGAACGTTACGGCCTGACTCGCCCCATCTAGCAGCAGCCCTTCCGCACCGTCGGTGGCGTAAGTAACAACTGCACTGCCGAGTGTCGGGCTCCAGTTGTTGAACGTGGACCCGCTGAACGGCGATTGTGACATCGAGCCGGGCGCGAAGTAGCTGGCCAGCGATGTTTGTGTCGGGCAGTCGCGCAGGCAGTACAACGTTGCCGGCATGTGGCCCGGATAAACCAGGTCCTGCGTGCGATAGATCACGTTGACCGCGCTCGAATCGATCGGCCCGCTGGCGCCGGCCAGGTCGATGAACACTTCGCCGCCGAGCGACTGCGACCAGCCCGGCACGCCGCCCTGGGTCTGCCAGAACGAGGCATCGACCGACTGCGGCTGTGACAGCTGCGTGCTCTGGCAGCCGTTCTGCCCACAAATCATCTGGCCGGTCACGACGAAGTGGCCGGCGGCATCGTCCCAATACAACTCATATTGGCTGAAGTCGCTGGCGCCAGGAAAAAACGCCGCGGCGTTGTTGCCGACGAACGTGTTGAACCGGATCTTGTCCATCGAGTGCAGCGTGCGCGTGTGACGCGAATACTTCATCAGCTTGCCCGCCGCTTTCAGCACGGTGTAGTCGGTCTTCACCGGCTCGTGGCCGCCGGAGTAGTCGACTTTCTGCACGGTGTCGCCGCTGCTCAACGCGCTCGCTGCAGCCGACGGCAAAGACAAACCGTAATAGCCCAGATAGCCATGATAGGTCTGGCCGGCGTCAGTGAAATCGATCGGGAAGCCGGAGTCGCGCGTGACGCGCTCGCCGCTGGTCGCATCATATAAACCGTAGCGCCACACCGAGAGGCCCGTGTCCGGATCGGCAGCGTCGCGGCTGAAACATTGATCGCTGTTGCCGTCGGAGCGCCGGAACAGCGTCGGGTTGTAGGCGAAATCGAATGTGCTCTGGCCTTGATCCTCGTCCAGCTGCATGCGCCCGCTGCCGGCGGTCGTGCTGGACGAGCTCAGCTGCAACGCCTTGGTATGGCCCTGGCCGGGCGGACCTTCGAGCTCGAAATAACGCATGCCGCCGGCACTGCCTTCGAGATAACCGTTCATCATGCAACCATTGATGCCGTCGGCCACGCCGCAGTAGTCGAGCCGAAACACGCCATAAGGATTGGCCTCGGTCGGTGCTTCGGTCGCGGAGATGTGCACAAAGATCGTGGTCGGATGGCCCTCGTTCTCCATGTCGATCCAGATCCGGGAAATCATTGGATCGTTGTTGGATGCGCGCGTCGAGGTGACCGTGGCCGTCAGATAGTCCGCGACCTGGCCGACGCTGCTGGCACCGGAGTTCGAGCTGCTCGAACGCGACTCGGGATCGCACTTGGATTCGTCGACCAGCGCCAGGTAGCTGCCCTGGTTCACCAGGGCGTCCGGGCGCATTGCCGACATGATGCAAGTGATCATGTTGACCTGGCCCACGCCCTTGGAAGTTGCGTCTTCAACGTGACTGGATTGCACGTCGGTCACGTAGCTGGAACTGGCACCCGGCGCGGCGGAAGCAGAGGCGGAAGCGAGCAGGCCGCCGATGAACAGCGGCAGAATGGTTGAACGACTCATGAGTTTGCTCCCCGATCAGTTCGCGTTCGTGGCGGTGACGACCGACACGCTGCTGGGCGTTGCGATTCCGGACACCGTCGGGGTGTTGCCGCTCGGCGGCGGCGGCGTGGGAGTACCCGAAACTGGCGGGGAAGTATCGGAGCTGCCGCCCGAACCGCCGCTGCATGCACTCAGCAGCGTGACGAGCGTCACGGCGCAAAGACCCAGACCGAACCTGCGACTGTTATCGACCATCGACTGCTCCCACCTGATACGCAAAAGGCGTAGTGAGAACAGCGGCAGGTGCGGCGCAAAGCTTCAGACCTGAAACTGCGAGCGATTGACTAAGCTTTACCCGCGTCGCGCGACAAAGAATGCCCTAAGCATCGCCGCGCACTCCGCGGCCAGCACGCCGCCTTCGCATTCCAGACGATGATTGAGAGCTGAATTCTGCGTGATGTTAAAAATAGAGCCGGATGCGCCGGCGCGCGGATCGGTGGCGGCGAACACCAAACGTTTGACGCGTGCATGCACCATCGCGCCCGCGCACATCGCACACGGTTCGAGCGTTACATACAAAGTTGTATCGAGCAGGCGGTAGGTCGAAAGATTCTGCGCGGCCGCACGCAGGGCGATGATTTCAGCATGCGCGGTGGGATCGCTGGTGCTGATGGGCCGATTCCAGCCTTCGCCGACGATCACGCCGTCTTTCACAATGACAGCGCCGACGGGCACTTCGCCCGCCCGCTCCGCTTCGCGCGCCAGCTCCATGGCGCGCGACATGAACGCGAGATCCGCTTCGTCCACGAGGATCAGACGCCGTCGAAGAACTCGACGATGCCGGTCTCCAGCGAATATTCCGCGCCGACGACCATCAGGCCTTCGTGCCGGATCAATTGTTCCAGCAACGCCGAGCCATGGCGCAAGTGATCGACGGACGCACGCACGTTGGAACGAACTGCATTGCCGACCAGCGCCGGCAGATCGTGCTTCAGCTCGGTGCGCAGCAGGCCTTCCACCGAGGGGCGCACGCGATCGACGATGGAACGCAGGTTGAGCGATTGATTCTCGGCCGGACGTTGCAACTCTTCTATGGTCGCGAGCACCGCGCCACATCGCGAATGGCCAAGCACGACGACCAGGCGCGTGCCGAAACGAGACGCCGCGAACTCGACGCTGCCGACCTGCGACGGCGCCACGACATTGCCGGCAACGCGAATCACGAACAGATCGCCGAGGCCCTGATCGAACACGATCTCCGCCGGCACCCGCGCATCCGAGCAGCCGAGGATGATCGCAAGAGGCTCCTGCTGCTGGGTGAGCTCCACGCCCTTGGCGAGATGCAGGTGCATTTCGTTGCTGCTGATGCTGGCGACAAAGCGCCGGTTGCCATCCCGCAGTCGTTCCAGTGCTTCTTGAGCCGAGATCATTTCCTTCACGCTCTCCCGGCCGGATCGTGCGCCCGGCAGTTAAGTTGTTATGTGGCGCGCGATTGTAGATCAAATCAACCCGGTCTCGATAATCAGCCCAGTCTCGACGTGGTCATGCGGGGAAACAGCTTTTTCAACGCATCCCAATAGATTTGTTCCATCGCCGCCGGCTCGAACACCGGGTCCGTGAGGTAGCGAGCGGCCATTCCCTCCGCGAGCACCGACATGAATTCAACGCGGACCGCCGCTTCTTGTTCAGTAAATTCGGGATAGTCCACGCGTACCAGTTGCACGGCCTGCGAGCGAATGCGGCGATCCGCTTCGCGCACCATCCCGGCAACCGCCGGATTGCGAGTGGCTTCGGCGGTGATTTCCAGCATCAGCACCCGATCGCCGTGCTCGTCTTCATAGCCAGGCCGGAACGAGTGCCGATGCGCCAGCACCGCGGCGAAGTTCACCTGCTTGTCGCGATTCAGCATCCATTGCAACCGCTTGGCGACGATGCGTTCGACGATTGCGTGCACAATCGCTTCCTTGCTCGGGAAGTAGCGATAGATCTGGCCCACGCTCATTTGCGCCTCCGTCGCGATCTGCCCCATGCTCGCGGCGTGGAACCCGTGACGGACCACGCAGTTCTGTGCTGCCGAAACAATTTGGCCGCGCCGGAGTTGATCTCGTAACTCCTTGACCGGGCGTTTTTTTTCCTTGACTGACGGATTTTTCACAAAGTTTGACTAGGGCCCGCGTGGCCACTCGGCTAATATTGAGAATGAGCGTTCACACTCAATTTCCGTCGCAGCGTAGGTCAAGGCCGAGCGCCCTGTCCAGTCCCGAATTCAGTCAGCGATCTTTTTCCATGATGTTAAGTCCCCGTTCCCGACTCTCGATCTCATGCGCCGCCTTGCTTGCGACCGCCCTTGCTCTCGCCGCCTGCTCCGGCAAACAAGCGGGCGGGCCGCAGCGGCCGGCGCCCGAAGTCGGGTTCGTCACCTTGCAACCGCAGTCGGTAGTGTTGCAGTCGGAGCTGGCGGGACGCACGACGCCCTACCTGGTCTCCGACGTGCGGCCGCAGGTGTCCGGCATCATCAAGAAACGACTGTTCGACGAAGGCTCGAAAGTCAAAGCTGGCCAGGTGTTGTATGAAATCGATCCGGCGGTTTATCAAGCGACGGTCGAGGAAGCGAAAGCTGCACTCGCCAATGCCAAAGCTGCGGTGGAATCGACGCGCTTGAAAGATCAGCGCTACAGCGAACTGCTCGCCATCGAAGGCGTTTCGCAGCAGGAAGCCGACGACGCACGCATGGCTCATCAACAGGCGGTTGCGTCCGTCGCGCAGGCACAAGCCACGCTCGCGAGTGCGCAGATCAATCTCGATTACACCAAGGTGCGCGCCCCGATCAGCGGCCGCATCGGTAAATCCACGGTCACTCCCGGCGCGTTGGTCACAGCGAATCAAGACACGGCGCTGGCGACGATTCGCGCGCTCGATCCCATCTATGTGGACATGACTCAATCCAGCACCGACCTGTTGAAACTGCGTCGGATGGTGAGCGCCGGTGCGCTCCAGAGCGGCAGCACGCAGGTGCGCCTGAAGCTCGAAGACGGCTCGCAGTACTCACATGCCGGCTCGATGAAGTTTCAGGAAGTGGCCGTCGATGAATCGACTGGCTCGGTGACCTTGCGCGCCGAATTCCCGAACCCGGACGGCATGCTGCTGCCCGGAATGTATGTTCGCGCCGTGCTCGACGCAGCAGTCAACAAATCGGCGATCCTCGCGCCTCAGCAAGGCGTGACGCGCGATCCCAAAGGCAATGCCACGGCGCTCGTGCTCACCGCCGACAACAAAGTCGAACAACGCACGTTGGTTGCGGAGCGCGCGATCGGTGACAACTGGCTGATCAGCGACGGTCTCGAACAAGGCGACCGGCTCATCGTCGAAGGAACGAACAAAGTGCGGCCTGGCGACATGGTGAATCCCGTGGACGTCAGCAAAGGCGGCAGAACGGCGGCTGCGGAAGCGGCGCCGACCACGGGGCGCTGAACCATGTTGGCTCGTTTCTTTGTCAGCCGGCCCATCTTTGCGTGGGTGATCGCGATCGTCATTATGCTCGCCGGCTCGGCGGCGATTGTTTCTTTGCCGGTCGCGCAGTATCCGGACGTAGCGCCGCCCACAGTCTCGATCAACGCGAACTACGTCGGCGCCGACGCACAGACGGTCGAGAACAGCGTCACGCAGGTGCTGGAACAACAGCTCACCGGCCTGGACGGGTTGTTGTATTTCTCCTCGTCGAGCAGCTCGGCCGGCAGCGCCAGCATTCAAGTGACGTTTGAGCAGGGCACGAACCCCGACACCGCCCAGGTGCAGGTTCAGAACAAAGTTCAGCAAGCGCTCGCCCGCCTGCCCGCCTCCGTGCAACAGCAAGGCGTCACCGTCACGAAGTCACAACAGGACTTCCTGATGGTCGTGGCGATTTTCGACGAGACCGATCAATCGACCGGCAGCGACGTGTCCGACTACCTGGTCAGCAATTTCCAGGATCCCATCGCCCGCGTGCAGGGCGTCGGCGGAACACGAATATTCGGCTCGCAATATGCGATGCGCATCTGGCTGGATGCCACCAAGCTGCTTTCATATAACTTGATGCCCAGCGACGTGCGCTCGGCGATCGAATCGCAAAACACGCAGGTATCCGCGGGCAAGATCGGCGGCCTGCCGGCGCTGCCCGATCAGCAGCTCAACGCCACCGTCACCGCGCAGTCGAAGTTACAAACACCGGAGCAGTTCCGCGCCATCATCGTCAAGCACGATCCCAGCGGCGCGACCGTGCGCCTGGGCGACGTGGCTCGCGTCGAGTTCGGCAGTGAAAGTTACGATGCCGTGCCTCGCGCGAATCGCCATCCTGCATCCGGTCTGGCCGTCATGCTCGCTCCCGGCGCCAACGCGCTGGACACCGCCGAAGCGGTCCGCAAAGTCGTCGGCGATCTCAGTCATTCGTTGCCGCACGGCTACCAGGTCGTCTATCCGCGAGACAGCACGGCCTTCATCAAGATCTCCATCGAAGAAGTGGTGAAGACGCTGGCCGAGGCCATCGTGCTGGTCGTCATCGTGATGTTCGTGTTCCTGCAGAACTGGCGCGCCACGTTGATTCCGGCGATCGCCGTGCCGGTGGTGCTGCTCGGCACGTTCGCCGTACTGCAGATGTTTGGTTATTCCATCAACACGCTGACGATGTTTGCGATGGTGCTGTCGATCGGCCTGCTGGTCGACGACGCCATCGTGGTGGTGGAAAACGTCGAACGCATCATGCGTGAGGAGAATCTCTCGCCGCGCGAGGCGACGTTGAAATCGATGACCGAAATCACGCCCGCGCTGATCGGCATCGCGACCGTGCTGACGGCAGTGTTCCTGCCGATGGCGTTCTTCAGCGGCTCCACCGGTGTGATCTATCGTCAGTTCTCGATCACCATCGTGTCCTCGATGATTCTGTCGGTGATCGTAGCTCTCGTGCTTACGCCAGCGCTGTGCGCACAACTGCTCAAGCCGCACGAGCAGACCGAGCATCGCGGCTTCTTCGGCTGGTTCAATCGCACGTTCGAACGCGCCATCACGCGTTATGAGCACGGTGTGTTGAAAGTGCTCAAGCGTCCGCTGCAAGGCATGCTGGTGTTCGCCGCCGTGGTGCTGGGCATGGCCGTGTTGCTGCTGCGCCTGCCGACGGGCTTCCTGCCGCTGGAAGATGAAGGCCAGGTGATGGTGCAGTTCACGCTGCCCGCAGGCGCTTCCGTGACGCGTACGCTCGAAGTCGCGAAGCGCATCGAGCATCACTTCCTGGAAACCGAAAAAGACAACGTGCTGACCATGTTCACGTTGTCCGGCTTCAATTTCTCGGGCAGCGGCCAGAACGCCGGCATGGCCTTCGTCGCGCTCAAACATTGGGACGAACGCAAGGGCCTGAAGAATCGCGCCGATCAGATCGCACAGCGCGCGACCATGGTGTTGTCCGACATCCGCGATGCGCAGGTGTTCTCGTTGAATCCGCCGTCGATTCGCGGCCTCGGCCAGGCCGGCGGTTTCGAGTTTCAATTGCAGGCGAGCGCCGGCACCGACCGCCAGACATTGAACCAGCTGCGCGATCAGCTCCTTGCCAGCGCACGCACCGAACCGACGCTCGCCGCCGTGCGTCTCGGCAGCTTGCCGGACACGCCACAGCTGCATGTCGATATCGATCAGGCGAAAGCCAGCTCGCTCGGACTGTCGCTGTCGGACATCAATACTTCGCTCAGCGCCGCATGGGCCGGCGTGTATGTAAATGACTTCATCGACCGCGCACGCGTGAAGCGCGTTTATATGCAAGCCGACGCGCCGTTTCGTTCCTCGCCGGACGATCTGTCGCAATGGTACGTGCGCAGCGAAAGCGGCACGATGACGCCGTTCTCCGCCTTCGCGACCACGCGCTGGACGTACGGCCCGGAGAATCTGTCTCGTTACAACGGCCTCGCCTCTTACACCATTCAAGGCTCGGCCGCGCCGGGCCAAAGCTCCGGCACCGCGATGGACAAGATGGAAGAGCTCGCGAGCAAGCTGCCGCCGGGCTCAGGTTACGACTGGAGCGGCTTGTCGTACCAGGAGCGCCTCGCCGGCGGCCAGACGACGACGCTGTACACGATTTCGATTCTGGTCGTGTTCCTGTGTCTCGCGGCGTTGTATGAAAGCTGGTCCGTGCCGCTGTCGGTGATCCTGGTGATTCCGCTGGGCGTCATCGGTGCGGTGCTGGGCGCCACGTTGCGTGGGTTGGAGAACGATGTTTATTTCCAGGTCGCGCTGCTCACGACGATCGGTCTGTCCGCGAAGAACGCGATCCTGATCGTGGAGTTCGCCGAAGCGGCGTACCTGCGCGGCGCGACTGCGTTGGATGCTGCTGTCGAAGCGGCTCGCCTGCGTTTGCGACCCATCCTCATGACCTCGCTGGCATTCGTCGCCGGCGTGACGCCGCTCGCGTTGTCCACCGGTGCGGGCGCGAACAGCCGCATTTCCATCGGCACTGGCGTGGTCGGCGGCACCTTGACTGCAACTGCGCTCGCGATCTTCCTGGTGCCGCTGTTCTTCGTCCTGGTGAGAAAGTTGTTCAAAGATCGTCCCGACACTGCCGATGAGCAGCTCACTGCTGGAAGCGAAGGAGTCGAGAATGCGTAACAACGCAGCTCTGGCACTCGCAATGTCATTTGCGATGACGGCGTGCACGCTGGCGCCTCGCTACCATCGGCCCGACGCTCCTGTGCCGGATGCGTGGCCGAGCGGCGCAGCGTATGGGCCTGCTCAAGCGAGTGAGCACACCGCTGCCGATATTCCCTGGCGCGACTTCATCAAGGACGACAAGCTGCGCCAGATCATCGACCAGGCATTGAACAACAATCGCGACTTGCGCAGCACGCTGGCAAACATCCAGTCGGCCCGTGCGCAGTATCGAATTCAACGTGCCGAGCTGGTGCCGCAGGTGAATGGCGACATCAACGCCACGCGCTCCAAGAACGTGAGCACGTTCAGCGGCACCAACACTCCGATCGAATCGGAGGTCTACACCGCGAGCCTCGGCATGAGCGCGTTCGAGATCGATTTGTTCGGCCGGGTGCGCAGCCTGTCGCGGGCGGCATTGGAGTCGTATCTCGCGACCGAAGCTGCCGGTCGTGCGACGCGCATCAGTTTGATTGCTGAGACGGCCAGCGCGTATCTCACATTGGCTGCCGATAACACCCGGCTCGCATTGTCGCAGCGGACGCTGGATAGCGCGCAGCGAACGATGGAGATCACTCGCAAGCGGCTCGAAGCGGGCGTGTCGTCGCGATTGGATGTTCGGCAGGCCGAGACGATTTATCAGCAGGCCCGTTCGGACCTGGCCAGCACTCGCGCGCTGATCGCGCAAGATCGCAATGCTCTGGAGTTGCTCGCCGGCGGTTCGATTGCGGATTCGCTGTTGCCGGCGGAGTTGCCGGGCGAACAAGAGTGGCTGGCGGATGTTCCTGCCGGCCTGTCGTCGTCCGTGCTGTTGCAACGGCCGGACGTAGTGCAGGCCGAGCATCAACTGAAATCGGCGAATGCCAACATCGGCGCGGCGCGTGCGGCGTTCTTTCCCAAGCTGTCGTTGACGGCGAGCACCGGCCTCGCGAGCACGGAGCTGTCGGACCTGTTCAATAACGGCGCTTCGGTGTGGTCAGTTGGCGCCGGCCTTGCGCTGCCCATCTTCAACGGCGGTGCGAACGTCGCCAACCTGGCTTATGCGAATGCGCAGCGGGATTTGTATGTTTCGCAGTACGAACTGGCGATTCAGACCGCGTTTCGTGAAGTGGCCGACGCCCTCGCCGTCCGCGGTACGATCCAGGAACAACTGGACGCACAGCGAGCCCTGGTCGACGCTGCGGCGGACAGTTACCAACTGGCGGAAGCGCGCTATAGCAAGGGTGTGGAGTCGTTCCTCAATACGCTCGATGCGCAGCGCTCGTTGTACAACGCCGAGAAATCTTTGGTCTCCACCCGCCTCACCGCGAGCGACAACGTAGTGACGTTATATCGAGTTCTGGGCGGTGGAATCGCCGGCGGAGAATGAGTCGAGGGTTCAGATCGTGTAACCTGCGGGCATCGCGCACCAAGGACAACACTCATGAGCGACTCCACGTACCTGCAGCTTCGATCCCTGATCACCGCCGGTGGCGAGCTTCAACTGTCGCTGAAGGAAGCGCCGATCCCTGAGCCGGCGGCAGATGAAGTTTTGATTCGCATCGAAGCCGCGCCGCTCAACCCTTCGGATCTCGCGTTGCTGCTCGGGCCGGTCGATCTTTCGACGGGACGAGCCGGAGGCACCGCTGACAGTCCGACATTCACCGCCAAGGTTTTCCCGAAAGCCATGAGCGTGGTTGGCGCTCGGGCCGACCAATCGATGGTGGTTGGCAACGAAGGCGCGGGCGTGGTCGTCAAAGCAGGCGCAGATGCTCGAGCACTGCTGGGCAAAACCGTGGCCGCGCTGGGCGGCGGAATGTTTTCTCAGTACCGCGTGGTGAAAGCGGCTGCGTGCCTGCCGCTGCCCGCAGGAACAACGCCCGCCGAAGGTGCTTCCTGCTTCGTCAATCCGCTCACGGCATTGAGCATGGTCGAGAACATGCGTCGTGAGAATCACACAGCGCTGGTTCACACGGCGGCCGCCTCCAACCTCGGCCAGATGTTGAACAAAATCTGTTTGCAGGACGGCGTGCCGCTCGTGAACATCGTGCGCAGCGCCGAGCAAACGGCCACTCTGCGGAACATCGGTGCCAGGTACGTCTGCGACAGCACATCGCCGAATTTCATGACGGAGCTGACGGACGCGATCGCTGCGACCGGCGCGACGATCGCTTTCGACGCCGTCGGCGGCGGCAAGCTCGCGAATCAAATCCTCATCTGCATGGAAGCCGCCATCAATCGCAAGGCCACGAGTTACAGCCGTTATGGCTCAGCGGTGCACAAGCAGGTGTATTCGTATGGCGTGCTCGACACGCGCCCGATCGAGATCGATCGCAGCGCCGTCGGCATGGCCTGGAGCGTGAGCGGCTGGCTGCTCACTTACTTCCTGGAAAAGATCGGGCCGCAGGCCACGCAGAAACTCCGCGAGCGCATCGTCGCCGAGTTGAAGACGACGTTCGCCAGCCACTACACAGCGGAGATCTCTCTCGCCGAAGCGCTGCGGCCGGAAGTCATTCAGGCCTACAACCGCCGCGCCACCGGCGAGAAATATTTGATCAATCCCAACAAGGGTTCGTAACCCTCGATCAGAAATTATATTTGAACGTCAGCAGCGTGGTGCGGCCGGACTCGACGATGTCCGAGAGCGCAATGCTGTTCTCGCCCACGTGCGACCAGTAGGTGATGTCGTTGAGCAGGTTGGCAACCGACAGATCCACCTGCCACAAATCGTTGTAGTTGTAGCCGGCGTGCAGGTCCACGCGCCGGACCGGCCTGATCCACAGATCGTCCCAGCTGGCGCGCAGATTCATATAGTCGTACTGCGAGACATAGGCGCTGGCGTAGTGATAAGCAAGGTCCAGCGACACGCCGTAGTTCTCCCAGAACAGCTCGGCATTGGCCAGCCAGTCGGGCGCATTCTGAATTCTCTCCGGGTTGTCGAGCCCGGCGAGCTTGAGATTCACCTCCGTGTGCTGCCGGGTCACGTTGCCGCCGATGCCGAAGCCGTCGAACGGCGCCGGCAAGTCCTGGAATTTCTGCCGGGCCGCGAGCTCCAGCCCGTACACGCGCCCGTTGCCGCCATTCATCGGTTGCGTGACGATCGCCTGTCCTGAGCCGCTGGTCACCGGGCTCACCAGCGTGTTGCCGTTGTCATAGATGTAATTCGACAGGAACTTGCCGAACGCGGTCGCCATCGCATGGCCGCCATGGTCGTTGCTCCATTCGCCGGACAGGTCGACGTTGACCGCCTCGATGGCCTTCAGGTTCGGGTTGCCCTGAGTGATGGTCGTCGTGCCGTCCGCCGACACGTGGATCTGCGAAGCGGCGGCGAGCTGCACGAACGGCGGCCGGGTGTAGCTGGTCCAGACCGAGCCGCGATACACCGTGTCGTTCGAGGGACGATAGTTCACAAACACGCTCGGCAGCGCCTCGTTGTAACTCACGTCGTTGGAGCTGAAGTGGCCCGGCTGCTCCTGGTTGGCATTGCTGAACGGTGTGACCCAGAATGTGTTGTCGATCTGCGCATGCTCGAAGCGCACGCCCGGTATGACTTCGAGCTCTCCCCATTTGAAGTTCGCGAGCGCGTACGCGGCAGTCACCGCTTCGGTGCCCTTCTGCGTGTTGCAGTTGGAATTGTTGATCGCGAGCGACCCGCACGTATCGAAGTTCTCGGGAGTGACGTACGTGTGGAACACATTGAACAGCGCCTGCTGATCGACCTGCGGCACCGACCACTCGTACTTGCCCGGGTACACATGGTCGTATTCGCCATTGATGAAGCCGAGCGAGCCATAAGTGCGCCCGTCCGAGAACACGGCAGTGGTCCAATCGAGATTGGTCACCAGGCGCTTGCTGTGCACGTACTTGACGCCCACCTGGAAAAAATCGAGCGGGCCGCTGTCGATCGCATACTTCGCGTCGAACTGCGCGCCGATTTTGTCCTGTGAGCTGCGGGTCTCGGTGAGCTGGCCGGCACGCCGCGCCGGCAGCGTCGAAACATCATCCAGCTGAGCGAACATTTCCGGCGTCAGCAGCGGCACGGGGAAGCCGTCGGAATCGTAGGTCGCGAGCGTGCTCGATCCATATAAAAAGCCGTTGCCGCCATTGATCAGCGGCCGGGTCGAGATCTCGATGTGATTCGGCCGGTCGTTGGCGCCGGTGCCGTAAAACACCTTGGGCGCCAGCGTCCATTTGCCGGCATGCGTTTCTCCGCCGAGCTGCACGCTGCCGAGCGTGGCCTTCTCCGGGTTGGTGAAGTACCAGGCGCGAGTAGAAACATATCGGATCAGCGGCTGATACAGACCGGTGGTGCCGATCTGCTGATAGACCACGCCGCGCCCGAGCACCTGGCTCTGCGTGCTGTCCTGGCGCGTGTTGGCTTCAGCATACGTACCTCGCAGGTACACGCTCGTATCGTCGCTCACCCGCCAGTCCAGCGACATATCGCCGCCGTAGCGCCGCGTGTAGCCCGACGACGCGCCGACGTTGAAGCCCGTGGTGATCAGGTTCGTGCTCGGATCGAAGCCAGCGGCGTTGCCGCCGCTAGGCGTCGTGATCGCGTATGCCCATGCACCGTCGCCGGTCACCTCGCGTGCGGCACCGAGAAAGCTGTTGTTGAAATGACGGATGTCCCAATACGCACTGGCGTAGACGCCGAACTGTTGCTCGTTACCAAACAACTGCGCGATCTCACCGGCCCCGCTATAGCCCGTTCCCGGTTCGTCATAGTCGCGAGCGCGGCTCTCCAGACGTCCGCCGGCGGTGAAGCTCACATAATCGCCGCGATCCGAATCGAATGCGGTCGGCGTGCGGAAATCGACCGTGCCGCCGATCGCGTCGCCATCCATGTCTGCGGTGGATGTTTTGTTGATGACGATGGTTTGCAGCCCTGAAGGCGGCAGCAGGCTGAGCTGCACGCCGCGGCTGTACGGCATGCCCTGCGCCACTGGCACGCCGTTGATCAGGTTGACGTTGTATTCGGAGTTGAGGCCCCGAATCGAAGCAAACATTCCCTCGCCGCGGGATGCGCCATCGACGCCGCCGAGATACGACTGGCCCGTGTTGACGACGTTCACGCCCGGCATCAGTCCCAGTGCTTCAGCGACGTTGTGAACCGCTGTGTGTGCCAGATCGTCCGCCGACATGACGCTGACGGTGTTGACTGCAGCGATCTGCGCACTGGCCGCCTCGTAGCGGTTGGCCACGACGATCACTTCACTGAGCGTGTCGCTGGAATTCGGCGTGTTCTGCAAGGTTCCCGAAACAGCCGCGGGTTTGTCTGGCGCCGCCTCGACGGTCGCGGCATCGGTGCCTGCCTGGACGTTCATCGCCATGCTCGCCAGTGCCAGCGCCGGAATGGCGAGGGCGACCGGCCTGCGTTGTTCTCTCGATTCGTCGTACTTCATAGGTACCCCTTGTTATCGAGTGAGTCGTTATCGAGTGTGTCGCACGATCGACGGCGTCATCGCGTCGTAATTCATTTTTTTCATTTTATACACCCGTGGATTAAAAATTCCAAAATTATTTTGCAACCTGCCCGCCCGGGATGGCCGGCATCGAGCAACGGATCAGGGCGCGAGGCTGCTGGAGTGGTTCAGGTAGAACGGGTTGCCGATCAACAGCGGCACCCCGTCGGTCGCACGCACTTCCACGCGCAGCCAGCGAGGCGAGCCGTCGGCACGCAGCTCGAATGTGCTTGTTTCATCGTTGGTTGCGAGTTGCGCCTGGGCCGCAGGTTCCGAGGTGCCCTGAGCGAGAAGAAAGATGCGCGCCGACTGGCATCCAACCACGTGCGCACTCACCCGAACTACGGTCCCGGCGGATGCACGCAGCGTATCTCCCATCTGAGCACTGCTCGATCCGGCCCTGGCTTCAGCAGTGAGCAGGCGGTTGCGAGAACCGGCAACGTCTACGAACACGTGCCCGGCACGCACACCGTCGAGGATGGCGCGTTCCGACAACTCTCGGGCATATACAACGGTTGTGGGGACGCCGACGCCCAGACTGCCGATATCGACGTCATGGGTATCGCTGCCGCCGATCGCCGTCAGGCGCAAACCCCGATCGAGCAGGCGTTGCCAGTACTCCAGGCCGGTGCCCGCCTTGGCATCGCGTGGGTGCTCGGCAAACTCGTCGTAGCCATTCGCCACTTCGATCGCCGTCACAGAGCCAAAGTCCGTGTCCTGAGCTGTCCAACCGCAGCCACGGCAGGATTCGCTGGTGATGCGTGATGGATGATTGATCGCGATCACACCGTGAAGCGCGGCCGCATCGTGCAACACATCGTTGACGCTGCGTTGATCCTGGCCGCCGAGCCGGTAATCGATGAACTCGGTCGTGCCGAAGACGTTGGCGTGGCCGGGCGGCGTCGTCATCTCGCGGCCGGGAATCAACAACAGCTCGTCATGAAACGGCTGCAGCTCGTGCATGACATTGAAGTGCGCAGTCGTGTTGTGATCCGTGATCGCAATGAAATCCAGCCGGCGGGTCACCGCCGCCTGCACTGTTTTATATAAAGGGCAAGGCACGCGCTGCCCTGCCTGGCTGGTGCAGAAGCCGTCGCTGTGACCGTCATGCATGTGGAAGTCGCCGCGATACCAGCCGGCCTCCCGGCGCAGCGGCTCCGGCGAGAACGTCGACACGAGCGGCATGTCGCCATGGCGCCAGAAATAGACTTTCGCGGTGTATTCGGCGCGTTCGTGCGCTCGAATGGCGGAGACGCCGAGGTCGAGCGACCACTGCCCCGCCCGGATCGGCCCGGGGAGAAAGGCCGGCGTCGCATCTGTCGCAGCCAAAACTACGGCGCGCTTGCTGCTGCCACTCCAGCCGCGAAATCCATCCGGCCCGAACACGCCGGTATCGATGACAGTTCCCCGATCACGACCGGTGTAGTCGAGCTCGATGCCCAGGCGCACGACGCCTTCGGGCACGTCGAAAGAAACATGCCTGGTTGTCTTGGCATCGGCATCCGTGACGACACCGGTCAACACCAGGTCGGGCTGCTGCGAGCGGATCGTCCTTGGAACCGCGTCCCAAACTGGTGCAGCGGCATGCAATGGTTCGCACGCGAACGCCCACACCCATGCCAGCACTGTCGCGGGCAACAGCTTCGGCATCGATCCGGTCCGGCTGGCAGTCACTCGGGCGCTCCCCGTGCAGGAAGCGCCAATCTAGAACGAAAATATCAAGAAGTCATTACATTGGAATTAAATTATCTACCGGACCATGGCGGGTCTACGGCGTCGGCGGAATATTCAACCCAGAGATCACCGCCGGACGCTGCAGGAACACGTTCAGCACGCGCTGCACGTTGGGGAAATCCTTGAAGCCGACCAGCTCGCCGGCGCCGTAGTAGCCGATGAGGTTGCGAACCCAGGGAAAGGTGGCGACATCGGCGATGGTGTATTCGTCGCCCAGGATCCACGACTTGCCTTCGAGCTGCTGCTCCAGGACGGCCAGCAGGCGCCTCGTCTCGGCGACATAACGATCGCGCGGACGTTTGTCTTCGAAGTCCTTGCCGGCGAATTTATAGAAGAAGCCGACCTGGCCGAACATCGGACCTACACCCGCCATCTGAAACATCAGCCATTGAATCGTTTCGTAACGACGATTCGGATCCCGCGGCAGCAGCTTGCCGGTCTTGTCTGCCAGGTACAGCAGGATCGCACCCGACTCGAACAACGCCAGCGGCCGGCCGCTCGGACCGTTCGGATCGAGGATGGCGGGAATCTTGTTGTTCGGATTGAGCGACAGGAATTCCGGCGACAGCTGATCGTTGGTATCGAAGTTCACCCGGTGCGCTTCGTACGGCAGCCCGATCTCCTCCAGCATGATGGACGCCTTGACGCCGTTCGGCGTCGCCAGCGAATACAGCTGCAAGCGGTCCGGATGTTTCGCGGGCCATTTGCGAGTGATGGGAAATGCAGCAAGATCGGCCATGAGAGAGTCCTTCTATCGGGATGCGCATTTTCGCAGATCGAGTTCGCCGCCGGCGGCCGCAATCGCTCGCAGGTTGCGATAATCCTCGAGCGTCGGATGCGGCGTGTGGATTTGATGCTGATGGGTTGCAGTGATCACGACCACAGCCGCACCGGCCCTTTCACCTGCCTCGATGCCTGCGGCAGCATCTTCGAAAACCACGCAGTCTTCCGCTTTGAAGCCGAGCTGGCTCGCGGCCAGCTGATAGCACGCCGGATCCGGCTTGCCTTTGGGAATATCTTCTGCGGTGATGAAGACCGTCGGCGGGCGCAGGCCGATGGCGTCCAGGCGGCGGGTCGCGAGCGCCCGCGAGGCCGATGTGACGATGGCCCAGCGATCTTCGGGCAAGGTCGCGATGAGCTCGATCGCGCCGGGGATCGCGTGAATTCCCGCCACGTCTTCGAGCTCCGCGCGCGTGATCGCGTCGGCCTGCTCTTCCACGTTCATGCCCGGAATGTTCAGGCTGCGCACCGATTCGATGGTGCGTCGGCCATGAATGGTCGGTAAAAACGTCGCGGCGTCGATGCCGAACTGCGCGGCCCAGCGCCCCCACACTCGTTCAGCGGCTTCGATGGAGCTGAGCAGCGTGCCATCCATGTCGAACAGCAAGGCCGCAAAAGTGCGGCCGGCGAACAAAACGTCGGCGTCGATCATTCAAACCTGCAGGCAAGAGTCGCGAAAGACGTGCTAAACATAGCACGTCTCGCGCCCTCGGCTCAGGCGGCGCGCGATAACGAAACGTTTGTTTCAGTGCTGGCGCGAGCAACCGGACGATGCTGAGCTGGGTCGTGCCCGGCATCTCCCGTGCGGAAGTAGCTCACTTCGGTGATGAGCTGCTGCGACTGATGCTCCATGCCCTTGGCAGCGGCCGCGGCCTCTTCGACCAGCGCCGCGGTCTGTTGGGTCGACTCGTCCATCTTGGTGAG
>CAMLEO010000128.1 GCA_946478975.1 uncultured Steroidobacter sp. | reverse complement strand
GCATTGCTCGAAGTGCTCGATCCGGAACAAAACAATACGTTCCGCGACAACTACCTCGGCCTGCCGTTCGACCTGTCGAAGGTGCTGTTCATCGCGACCGCGAACGTGCTCGACACGATTCCCGGGCCGCTGCGCGATCGTATGGAGGTGATCGAGCTCACCGGCTACACGGAAGATGAGAAGGTGCAGATCGCCAAGCGCTATCTGGTCCGTCGTCAGCTCGAAGCCAACGGCTTGAAGGCCGAACAGGCGTCGATCACGGACGATGCGCTTCGCCAGGTCGCACGCGATCACACTCGCGAGGCGGGTGTGCGCAACCTCGAGCGCATGATCGGCTCGGTGCTGCGTAATGTCGCGGTGAAGATCGCGGAAGGCTCGGTCGCTCAGCAGAGCATCGATGTGACTGATTTGCCGCCGATCCTCGGCGCGCCGCGCTTCGAGAACGAAGTGGCGATGCGCACCAGCGTGCCGGGTGTGGCAACAGGTTTGGCCTGGACGCCGGTGGGCGGCGACATCCTGTTCATCGAATCGACGCGCGTGCCCGGCAACGGCAAGCTGATCCTCACCGGTCAGCTCGGCGATGTGATGAAGGAGAGCGCGCAAGCGGCGTTGTCACTGCTGAAGTCGCAGTCGACGCGGCTGGGCATCGATCCGACGGTGTTCGACAAGAGCGATGTGCACATTCACGTGCCCGCTGGCGCGATTCCGAAGGACGGTCCGAGCGCGGGCGTGTCGATGTTCACCTCGCTGGTGTCACTATTCACCAACAGGACGGTGCACAGTGATGTCGCGATGACGGGTGAGATCAGCCTGCGCGGCCTGGTGTTGCCGATTGGCGGCGTCAAGGAAAAGACCGTGGCTGCACTTCGCGCCGGCATTCGCAAGGTGTTGTTACCGGCGCGCAATCGCAAGGACCTGGAGGATGTGCCGGCGAGTGTGCGCGAAGAACTGGAGTTCGTGTTCTGCGAACGCGTGGACGACGTGATTCGCGAAGCACTGGGCATCCAGCTCAATGTCACACCGGTGACCGCCGCAGCCTAATACACGCCCCATCGTTCGCCTCATTGTTCTCTCGCCGCGGGTGGGCCAGGCTCATCCGCGGCGCTGAACCTGCCCTGAATCTCTCGCCTGTGGCGCGGTTCTGTGGCATGCGCCATGCACACGATCAGCATGAATCGCATTGCAAGATCGGCGCGAAGAGAGTAATCAGTGAGTCATGTTCCGCACTCAATCGAGTGAGATGCGCAACTTACGCGCAATCCAGCTGCGCACTCCGCTGTTCGAGCGGACGTTCGTTACTTTTCCCTTTAACAATTTGGCCGATGTTCGCGACCACTTGCCTGGCGAGGCGCACCTCGTTGGCGCACGCGGTTACGGAACATGTACGGCCATGGATCAGTCTTTGATTCTAGGATGTCGGCAATCGTCAGGCGTGACGACTGGTGTAATCGTTGGGCGTAACCTATGAGTGCCCACGCACAGCGCGTGGCGGTATGCTGGTTACGAATGAGGACAGTGTGAACTGCGTGCGTGAGCACGCTGTCGTAACGTGTATATAGAACTGCAGGTCCGACACATTTAAGTCGACCTGCAGCTGATGTGGAGGGCGGTTCGATGCAGTCAGACAGCCCCAGGGGAAGCTCGCAACGCGGCGAGAACTTCGTCGAGGCCTTGAGCGCCTACAGCCGGTTCCACCGTGCGCAGCACTGGTCGGGAACTTTCGGCGAATTCCTGCGCACCGTCGTTCCCGGCAATGCCCGGCAACTGGCGCGCTCCAGTCACGAATATCTATGGGACATGCTCAACTGGTTCGGCAAAAATGCCGCCACCAGTAACGGCAACGTTGCCACTAGTGGCAACGGTAACGGCAATGGCAACGGCGAGCCTGGCAATGCCGGCGCCAAAGAGCTGTTCAAACGCGAGCTGTTCGGTATCGACGAACCGCTCGGCCGCATCGTTGACTACTTCAAGGCCGCCGCCGCGGGCTCCGATGTCGGCAGACGATTGTTACTGCTGCTAGGACCGCCGTCCGGTGGCAAATCGACGATGGCGATCCTGCTCAAGCGTGGGCTTGAGGAATACAGCCACACCGATGAAGGCGCTATGTACGCCTTGCAGGGCTCGCCCATGCATGAGTCGCCACTGAATCTCATTCCCGCCAGCCTGCGCGCGGAGTTCCGCGATACATACGGCGTAGAGATCAAAGGTGAGCTGAGCCCGTGGGCACGCGATCGACTGGAGCGCGAGTTCGAAGGTGACTTCCTGCGCATGCCGGTCGAGCGAGTGTTCCTTTCCGAAGCCTCGCGCGTCGGCGTGGGCACATACGCTCCTCACGATCCCACCACCGCGGATCTCGCGGACCTGGTCGGCTCGGTTGATCTGTCCAAGGTCGCGCAATATGGCGATGAAGGCGATCCGCGTGCTTGGTCGTGGTCAGGCGCGGTGTATGCCGCGAGCCGCGGCGTGCTGGAAATGATTGAAATCCTCAAGGTGAAGCGCGAGTTCCTGTATCTGCTGCTCACCCTGACGCAGGAAAAGAACGTCAAGGTGTCGCGCTTCCCGCTGATCTATCTGGACGAAACCATTCTCGCGCACACCAACCTCGCCGAGTTCCACAAGTTTCTGCAGGAAAAGGAAAACGAGGCGCTGCTCGACCGCATGGTGATCGTCAAGGTGCCTTACACCTTGTCGTACGTGGAAGAATCGCGCATTTACAACAAGCTGGTGTCGGCGGCGCCGGCGTTTCGCGATGTGCATCTCGACCCGCATGCGTTGCGGCTCGCTGCCGTGTTTGCAGTGCTGACGCGCCTGTACAAACCGGAGCGCGAAGGCCTGGATCTCGCAAAGAAGTTGCGCCTGTATGCCGGCGAGAGCGTCGAAGGTTTCCCGGAGAACGAAATTGTCAGGTTGCGCGCCGAAGCCCCCGAGGAGGGACTCACTGGCGTGAGCCCGCGCTTCATCGTGAATTCGATCTCCAATGCCATCACGCGCACCGACAAGAAGAGTCTCACCAGCATGGAAGTGCTGCTGGCGCTGAAGGATTCGATCGAAAACGACGCGCGCATGGACTCGAAGGCGAAAAAGTTGTGGATTGACTACCTGGTGCTGGCACGAAAGGACTTCTACAACCGTTGGGTGAAGGAAGACGTGCATCGCGCGCTGTTCGCTTCGTTCGAGGACGAAGCCCAGCAGTTGCTCGACAAGTATCTGGACGAAGTGGAGGCCTCGCTCGACCATCGCGAAGTCACCGACCCGATCACCGGCGAGTCGCGTCCTGCCGACGAGCGTTTCCTGCGCTCGGTGGAGGAGAAGATCAAGGTGTCCGAGTCCGGCAAGCTCACGTTCCGCCAGGAAGTCGTGCGCAAGGCCATGGTGGCGTACAAGGCTGGTGAGAAATTCACCCTCAACAGTCATTCGCGCATGCGTGAGGCCATCGAACAATACCTGTTCGAAGAGCGTCGTGATGTATTGAGGCTGGTCACGTCCGCGGCGCGCCCCGACGACGAGGCGCGTAAGAAAATTTCCGCGGTTCAGGACCGGTTGACGTCGGAGTATGGTTATGACGATCACAGCGCCAAGGAAGCGCTGAGTTACGTCACCACCTTGCTGGCACAGGAGTAATCTCGCCAGCAAGACCCTTTGATGTGTGGCACGGGGGCTGCGAGCGATATGAGTGACAACGCATCGGGCGGGGGGTCCAGCTCCGGCGAAAATCGCAGCCCGGGCGATGCCGGCTGGTACGACCTGTTCTCGCGCGGGGCACGAGACTGGTTGCGTCACAATGAGAAGGTGCGCGATGCCGTGCGCCAGCACCTGCCGCAGATCGTTGCGGGAGCAGACGTGCTCACCGGCGGCGCGAGCACAGTGCGCGTGCCGGTGAAGATGCTGGAGCACTATCGCTTCCGCCTGCGCAATTCCAACGAGCAGCAAGGCGTCGGGCAAGGCCAGGCCAAACCCGGCGATCGCATCGGCCGTCCCCAGCAGGACAGCGACAATCAACGCGGCCAGGGCGGCAATGAAGACGGCGGCGTGCAGTACACGCTGGAATTCCGCATCGACGACATCGTGGACTGGCTGTGGGAAGAAATGAATCTTCCCAATCTCGAAGCCAAGGCCGGGCGCGCCAAAGAAGACGACTGGACGCGCGAAGGCTGGGACCGGCGCGGGGCGCGCTCGCGTCTCGATCGTCGCCGCTCCATGAAAGAATCGATCAAACGTCGCGGCGTGCAGGCAGCGGCGGGCACCGAGTCGCCTTCATTCACCGACGATGACTTGCGCTATCGCCAGCTCGCGAAGCGCGAGCAGCCGGCGATGCAAGCGGTCGTGATTCTGCTGCTCGACGTTTCAGGCAGCATGGGCGAGCGCGAGCGCCAGATTTCCAAGACGTTCTTCTTCTGGGCCATTCAAGGCCTGCGGCGCCAGTACCGTCATCTCGATCTCGTATTCGTCGCGCACACATCCGAAGCGTGGGAGTTCGAGGAGGACGAGTTCTTCAAAGTCACCGGCACCGGCGGCACGGTCGCGTCGGCGGGCTTGAAGAAGGTGCGCCAGATCATCGACGAGCGTTACAGCCCGAGCCAGTACAACGTTTATTTGTTCTACGCCTCCGATGGCGAGAACTTCCCGTCCGATCAGCCGCAGGCGCAGGCGGCACTCGAAGACCTCGCGGGCGATTGCAACTATTCCGGCTTCCTGGAAGTGGCACCGCTCGCCGGCAACGCGCCTGACAGCGAGATCGGCCGCCTGTTCGTGGACCTGTCGCGCGATGACGATCGAGTCGGCGCGTATCGCGTCAGCGGTACCGACGACATCTGGAACGCCGTGCGGCATTTCTTCACCAAAGCTTCGCAAGGTGCGTGATGCCAACCTCACAACCGCCAATGCACACGGAGGACTGGCAGTCCCACATCTCGCGCATCGAGCAGCTGGCGCGGACGCAGGGGCTGAAGTACCACCCGGTCGAGTTCGAGGTGGTGCCCGAAAGCTTCATGACCGAGATTGCGATCTACGGTCTGCCGGTGCGCATGCCGCACTGGTCGTTCGGCGTTCGTTACATTTATCAGCTGATCCAGCACCGCATGGGCCTGTCGCGCCTGTTGGAGGTGGTGGTTCCGGGTAATCCCGGCCGCGCGTACCTGGCGAAGAGCAACAGCGCTGCAGAAAATGTGTTGGTGACGGCGCACGTGCTCGGTCACGCCGACTTCTCGACCAACAACATGCTGTTTCGACGCAGCCAGGACCAGGTTGGCGAGCACATCGTCGAACAGGCCGCGGCGCATGCACGCCAGATCGCGATGGCGATTCAAGAACCTGGCCTCGAACGCGTGGAGCTCGTGCTCGACGCAGCGCTGTCGTTGGAACAGCACGTCGATATCGATCAAGGCCTGCGCCGGCCGCGTTATCCGGAGACCGTGGCTGAGCGAGCACCGCCGGTCGCTGTGGACGGCGACTTCGCAAAACGTTTCGCCTCCCTGGGCCCGGACACGGCGCGGCCGCAGCCCACAGGCCCGGCCAAGAAGGCGCCGATTCCGCCGCATCCCGAAAGTGACCTGCTATGGTTCATCGCGCAGTACGCGCCCGAGATGGAGCCCTGGGAGCGGGACATCTTCCTCGCGGTCCGCGAAGAGTCGTTTTATTTCTATCCCGTCTTCGCATGTCAGATCATGAACGAAGGCTGGGCTTCCTATTGGCACGCGCGCTTGCTGAGAGAAGCCGACTTCCTGCCTGCGTCGGCGTACGTCGATGCGATCAAATGTCACTCGGATGTAGTACGCCCGACGGCCACGGGTGAGAACGTCGCGCTGGCGACCAACCCGTATCACCTCGGCTTTTCGATCTGGGAAAAGATCGTCGAAGCTCAGGGCCTGGAAGCGGCGCGGCGGATCATGTCGGAGGACGACGATTTCTCATTCGTGCGCAACCATCTCACGCACGATCTCGCGACCGAGTTGAAGCTGTTCCGCTTCAAAGGCCCGGCGACGGGAACGTTGACGGTGCAGGAAATGGATCTGTCCGCGCTTCACGAAGCGCTGCTGGCACCGAAGTACGGCTTCGGCGCGCCGCGCGTGAGTGCATCAAAGGTTCATTTGGATGGCAAGCTGGAGCTGGTGCACGACCATGTCACCGACGGCCGCGGCCTCGATCCCGAGCGCGCTCGCCGGGTGCTCGAATACGTCGCGCGCGTCTGGCGCCGACCGGTCACATTGGTGACGGTCGACAACGATCATCGCTCCGTGGAAATCTCCGTCTCGCCGGGGCTCACGCCCAGCTTCAATCGCTGACGATAGCGCCAACGCTCACGCTGCCGAGGCGGAGAGAAATCTGCCTTTGTAGTCGTGGATGAAATCTTCCAGCGTACGGGGCGGGCGCCCCGTCACATCCTGCACCACCGAGTTGGGTGCCACGTTCAGCATGTTGGACGCGCACGCGTCCCACAATTCCAGCTTTGCTTCGATCATCACCGGCGACAGGCCCTTGCCTTGCAGCCAGCCGCGCGCTTCATTCGCCGTGATGTCGTGATAACGCACCGGCTTGCCGAGAATATGACTGAGCCTGTCAGCGATTTGCGGAAAGCTCAGGCTCTCCGTACCCGTCACCGTGTAGATGCGCCCCGCATGCGATGGATCCTTCAAAGCTGCCACCGCCACCGAGGCCACGTCGCGGGCATCGACCCAGCTCCACTGCGTCGAGCGGAACGGGCCGGCGATCAATCCCTGCTGAGCGATCGTGGGCGCGAATTCAAACAACATTTGCAGCATGTACGACGGCCGCAGGCGAGTGAGCTGCACGTCCGGACATGCGGCCACGCCGGTTTCGGCCTGGCCGAGCCAGCGAAGCATGCGTGCACAACACATCTGTGGGTTCGCGCCGACAGTGGAGAGCTGTACGAAGCGTTTCACGCCCGCGCTCTTGGCGGCGTTGGCAATCTTCAAATGCGCTTCGGCGATGTGTGGGGAAAATTGGGAGGCCAGGAAGACTGCCTCGACACCCTCGACTGCGCGCTGCAAACTGGCGGGGTCTTCGGGATCGGGGCGTACCGCCTCGATGTTTGGCGCCTTGATCGGTAGGTCCACGGCCTCCGGCAGCAAGGCTCGGACGGCCACGGGTTGATTGGCTAGCTCGGCGAGCACGGCTCGGCCGACATGCCCCGTTACATCCGTCACCAGAAACATCGTTTATTCCCCCGGTTGCGACTGCTGATCAAGGGTTGCGAAATTGGGTACTACATTAAGCAAGCTTCGGATTGCGGTAAACCACCGCGCCAGCAAAAACTTCGTGCTGCGTGGTCATCAATTCGGAGCCTACAATGCCGGCCATGTCACGGTTCCGTGACTGCAGGGAAAGAATGCATTGAATGAATAACTTCAGTGACATCGTAGCCTTCGTGCGTGTCGTCGAAGCCCACAGCTTCGTAGCCGCCGCGCAAACGCTAGGTATGTCCCCCTCGGCGATTAGCAAGGCGGTGAGCCGCCTGGAGGAACGCCTAGGGGCGCGCCTACTCAACCGCACGACACGTTCGCTGAGCCTGACCGATTTGGGCACCGGCTTCTACGAACGCTGCCGTGAAGCGCTCGCGCAGCTGGATCATGCAGAGAATGAAGTCTCCGAGTCTCGCGGAGTTCCCCGTGGAAAACTGCGGGTTGACGTACCCATTTCGCTGGGCCGCCTGCTGATCGTGCCGGCCCTGCCGCGGTTCATTGAACAGAACCCCGAGCTCATCGTGCAGATGAGCATGAACGACCGCGTGATCGACCTGGTGCAGGAAGGTATCGACGCCGCTCTGCGTGTCGGAACGCTCAGCGATTCCAGCCTGATCGCGCGCCGGGTTGGTAATTTGCGCGGCGTGACCTGCGCCTCGCCGGAATACATCGAGCGCATGGGCGGGCCGCCGAAGACCCCGGCGGACCTGCGGCCCGAGCAATGTATCGCCATGTTCCGGCCGGGCAGCAATCAGATCCGCGAATGGGTGTTCAAAAAGGGCAGCGAGGAGCACACGATCATTCCGGCCGCGCCGCTGTCCTTCAGCGATCCGGAGTCGGCGGTGGTGGCTGCAATCAGCGGTGCCGGATTCGTACGGGCGCTGAATTTCACGGCCGAGGCGCAGATCGCCGCCGGCCTGCTGCAGCCAGTGCTGGAAGATTGGAATGACGGCGCGTACTGGCCGATTTCCGTGGTCTATCCCCAGCACCGCCAGCCGACGGCGAAGATTCGTGCGTTCATCGAGTTCGTTTCGGGCTTGTTCCCGCAAGCCACGCCGGAACGCCCGCCGCTGGCCAGCCCCGGAACGGATGCTCCTGCACCTCGTCCGGCGCGAATGGCCGCGGCGGCGCCGCCCTGATCAGGGCTGCACGACGTAGAAGTTGTCGACGCGAGTCGCGGCCTTATACATCGCAATTCCGTACGAGCCGCTGACGTAATCGTCGTCGGTCGCTTCGAGCAGCGTCCGGCCGTTCACAGCTGCGCGCAGTTTGTTACCTATCGCTTCGAAGCGCAGGTCGTACCAGGTGTTCGCAGTAATAGTCAGCGGTGCCGTGTCGAGCACGACGATCGCACCGTTCACCAATTTGCGCAGCGACACCGTGTTGTCGTTGCGCAAGGTGATGTAATAGTAGTTGCTGGCATCCTGGTAACGAGCCATCAGCCCGAACCAGCGACCCGCGCCGGCACCGAACGCCGTCGCTTTAGCCCGGGCATGGATGATTTGATCGGTGGTGGTCGACACGCCGGTGAAGGCGTGCGTTCCTTCGCTCAGCGAAGACTGCTGATAAACGTGTGACGTTCCGTCGGTCACGACGCTCCACTGCCCGTTGCCCTGCGTAGTCCACCACGTATTCGCGTGCTCGAAGTCGTCGCTCAGCAAAGTGGTTCGCAGATTGGGGCTGACAATGACGTTGTCGTAGTCGGCACGCGTGCGATAGGCCATGAGTGCCACCCTGCCCTGGGCGTGACTCTGATCCCGCGCTCGTAACATCGGCACGCCATCGACGTAGACGCGCAGGGTCGCGCCGATCGCTTCCAGACGAACGTTATGAGTCCGCCCGGGTGTCACGGTGAGCGGCGCCGACGCCAATGTCACAAACGCACCGTTCACCAGCCGGCGCAGCTGCAGGACGTTGGATTGGCGCAAGGTCACGTAGTAATAGTTGTTGGCATCGACGTAACGAACCGCGAGCCCCAGCCAGCGGTCGGCGGCCTGAAACTCGATCGGTGTGATGTCGGCCTGGATCGATTGATTGGCGGAGGCCTGCGAATTCAGCAGCGCGGTGGCATTGCCGGTGAGACTGCGCTGCCGATACACCAGGCTGTCGGTGCCTGCGACGACCGCGAAATCGCTGCCCGGCTGCGGCAGCCAATTGGAGCCATTGCCCTGCTGAAAATCTTCCTGGAGCAGCGCTGGCTGGTTGAAACTGGTGGGCAGGTCCCAAACATAAACCGCGTTCTCGCCTCCTGCGACGACGCGATTGCCGCTGCTGTCCGCGCTTCGGCCCGAAAGCCGCCCGACAGACGGCACCAGCTTGGCGGGATACTGCCATTCGTAAGGCGAGACGCGCCGGAATATGCCCACTGCACCGTCATCCTGTGCGCGAGGCCGTAACAGCCGCCCTCCTTCCAATTCCAGATAAGTAGCGGGGCCGGCCGCGAAAGCATCGTCGGGGCGCAGGATGTTCTCGTAATTCCAATCGAACGAAGTTTCGCTGCGAGCGAAGACATAGTCGCCGCTGGTTGGTGAGGCACTGATGACCGCGACATGGCCTTCCAACGCGACACGGTCGGCAAATTCGAGTGAGCCGTTCGGATGCAGCAGCACCTGCTTCGGCGGCGTTCCCTCAACTCCCATATATAGCTGTGCCTGCGGCGGAAACGCATTCACGTCGTCGCTCTGCGGATTGCCGACCAGCAACAGGCCACCCGAGAGGGCGACATCGCCGCCTTCGAACTCGTCGTCACAACCGCGAAAGATGCCTGCAACGCTGCCGACCTTGACCCAGGTGCCGGCGGTATTGCGTCGAAATG
The DNA here is from genome assembly GCA_946478975.1 of uncultured Steroidobacter sp. Next base: position 8,115 of record CAMLEO010000128.1, on the reverse strand, counting down.
TTTCCGCATCCCAGCTGCAACTGCCGGTGCTCGCCAGGATGGTGCCGTCAGAGATCTCCACGTCGGTGGCGTCCGGCGTCCCGATGGCCGGAACTTCCACGTAATCGGCGCCCGAGCGCTCGAAGACCTCCAACGTCGACGCGTAACCGCCGGCGTTGGCATGCGAGATCGCGGCTATTCCTTCGCCCATGGCAACGGCCACTGAGGGTGGACCGAGCATGAGACTGGCTTGATCTGAGAGCAGCGTGCGAACGTAGTCCCACTGAGCGCTGGCGTTACGCCGGAACAGATAGGCGCGCCGCTGGATGTAGCCTCCCTCCAGGTTCAAGCGCGAGCCGATGGCAATGATGAAGTCGCCTTCCACGGCAACCTGGCCGTCCAAGGTAAACCCGTCGTCTGGAGAAACCAGCCGCGCCGATTCTTCTAGTACCAGGGGCCCGGCCCCGGCGGAGGCCCCGATCAACAACAACCCAACTACCAGAAGGCGCAGACAATCCGTGGCGCGAGCAAACATGGCGCTTCCCCCTGCTCCGTGACCTGGCCGGCGATCCTTTCCCCAACCAAGGTGAAATCCGGCGCAGGGGGCCGAGTTCCAGCGCTACTGATTTTTCGGTCCGAAATCGTATTGCCCGCCCCGCTCCAGGGCGCGGCGATACGCCGGTCGCGTGTGGATCTTCTGCAAGAACGCATACAAGCGCGGACGGCTTGCATCGAGCCCGCCGCGCATCGCGGCCGCTTCCAGAGGAAAACTCATTTGAATATCGGCGGCACTGAACTCGTTGCCGACGAACCATTCGCTCTTGGACAGCTCGCCTTCGAGATAATCCAGATGAAGTTTTAATTGCGGCAGGATGAATGTTTGTTTCACCCGCTGCGCGATTCCCTTGGCGAACGGCTTCACGAACCAGGGCGATGGGCCGAACTCGATCCGGTCGAACAGCAGCTTCATCAACAACGGCGGCATCGCCGAGCCCTCGGCGTAATGCATCCAATAGGTATGCCGCAGACGCTCGTCGGAGCCGGGCGGCGGTATCAGCCGGCCGCCGCCGTGACGCTCGACGATGTATTCGATGATGGCGCCGGACTCGGCAATCGTGCGCGTGCCGTCGGTAATGACCGGGGATTTGCCTAACGGATGCACCTGCTTGAGCTCAGGCGGCGCCATCATGGTCTGCGCATCGCGCTGATAACGCTTGATGTCATAGGCAATCCCCAATTCCTCCAACAGCCATAACACGCGCTGGGAGCGTGAGTTGTTCAAATGGTGAACCACGATCATGAGTGACTTTCCTGATTGGTGTTGTTCGCGACGCATGCGACGGCGGTGACGCCATTACCTGTGAAGTTATTGCCGCGCTGACGCGTCGACCGTCATCGTTGCCATGTCCAGTCGTACTTTAATGCTATTCGGATGCGGAAAAAGGCATATCCAACGACATTCCTGATCCAACTTCATCAATGTCGTGCGCCCAACCCGATTGGTCAGGTTGCGTCCAATGCCTACAGTTGCGCCCCACTGAGGTGAGTCTCACACCTCGATCGATTTGCAAGGGAGTTTCCGATGAACGACGTTACTCGTCACATTCAGCCCGCGAACCGTTTCGTGACGGTCGTGTTGCCGGCGTTGGCTGCCGCCGTTCTCACATTGTTGCTGCAAGGCTGCCGCAGCGAAGCCGATACGCAGGCCGCGGCACCGGCGCCGCAGGTCACGGTTGCTGCCGCACTGGAGCGCCAGGTTCAGGAGTGGGATGAATTCACCGGCCGCCTCGAAGCGGTGGAATCGGTGGAAGTTCGCCCGCGCGTCACCGGCTACATCGAAAGCGTCAACTTCGCCGAAGGCAGTATCGTCAAAAAAGGCGACCTGTTGTTCGTGATCGATCAGCGCCCGTATCGCGCCGATCTCGACAAGGCGCAGGCTGAGCTGTCTCGCGCCGTCGCTCGCGCCGAGTTGTCCAAGACTGATGTCGAGCGCAGCGAGAAGCTGCTCGGTGTCAAAGCCGTGTCGCGCGAAGAATATGACCAGCGTTTGAATGCGCAACGTGAAGCGCAGGCGAATGTCGACGCAGCCCGCGCCGCTGTCACGGCAGCGAAGCTGAATCTCGAATTCACTCGCATCACCGCGCCGATCAGTGGACGCGTGAGCCGGGCGGTGGTGACCGCCGGCAATCTCGTGACCGGCGGCTCGAACGCAGCAACGTTGCTGACCACGGTTGTTTCCATCGACCCGATCTATGTGACGTTCGAAGGCGACGAGCAGGTGTACCTGAAGTACACGGAGCTGGCGCGTCGTGGCGATCGTCCGAGCTCGCGTGACACCGCCAACCCGGTGTTGATGGCGCTGGCCAATGAGGAGGGCTATCCGCACAAGGGCGCGATGACTTTCGTCGACAACCAGGTCGATCCGCGCACCGGCACGATCCGCGCCCGCGCTTCGTTCGACAACAAGGACGGTTATCTCACGCCCGGTTTGTTTGCTCGCGTGAAGCTGATCGGCCACAGCTCGCACAAAGCGGTGCTGGTTGACGATCGCGCCATCGGCACGGACCAGAGCCAGAAGTTCGTCTACGTCGTCGACAAGGACAACAAGGTCGCCTATCGCGGCGTGAAGATCGGCCGGCTCAACGACGGTCTGCGCATCGTGCAGGAAGGCTTGCAGCCCGGCGAAAACGTGATCGTGAACGGCATGCAGCGTGTGCATCCGGGCGCGGTCGTGCAGCCGGAACTGGTTGCCATGGATGCTCGCATCGGCGGTGACGCGATGCTGGCCTCCACCGCCGCTGTGAAATGAATCGTAACTAGGGGCGCGCCAACAATCGGCGCGCTCCCCACCAAAGAAGTACTAGGGAGCCGCCAATGAAATTTGCGCGCTTTTTTATCGATCGGCCGATTTTTGCGGCCGTGTTATCGGTCATCGTGTTCCTGGTCGGCGCGATCGCGCTGTTCCAGCTGCCCATCAGTCAATATCCGGAAGTCGTGCCGCCGACCGTCGTCGTGCGCGCTCAGTATCCCGGTGCCAATCCCAAGGTGATCGCCGAAACGGTCGCCGCGCCGCTGGAACAGGAAATCAACGGCGTCGAGAACATGCTCTACATGGACTCGCAGGCCACCAGCGACGGCACGATGGTGCTGACCGTGACCTTCCGCCTCGGCACCAACGTCGATACCGCGCAGGTGCAAGTTCAAAACCGCGTCGCGCAGGCACAGCCGCGTTTGCCTGAAGACGTGCGTCGCATCGGTGTGACCACGCAGAAGGCCTCGCCCGACCTGTTGCTGGTCGTGCACCTGACTTCGCCGGACGGTCGTTACGACTCCGTGTATCTGCGCAACTACGCCACGCTGCAGATTCGTGATCAGCTGGCTCGCCTGCCGGGCATGGGCGACGTGCGTCTGTTCGGCGCCGGCGATTACTCGATGCGCATCTGGTTGGATCCGGAAAAAGTCGCGAGCCGTGGTTTGACGGCCGGCGACGTGGCCCGCGCGATTCGTGAACAGAACGTGCAGGTCGCGGCCGGTGTCATCGGTGCCGATCCCGCGCCTGCCGGTACGGACTACCAGCTCAATGTCACAACGTCGGGCCGTTTGGTCAGCGAAGAAGAATTCGGCGACGTGGTGCTGAAGACGCTGCCCGACGGCTCGGTGACGAAGTTGAAAGACGTTGCGCGGATCGAACTCGGCGCGGGCCAGTACTCGCTGCGCAGCTTGCTCAGTAACACTTCCGCCGTCGCGATTCCGCTGTCGCAGGCGCCCGGCGCCAACGCGCTGGAGCTGGCGGACGCGGTGCGTTCGACCATGAAGGAATTGAGCCAGAACTTTCCCGAAGGCATGAGCTACCAGATCGTCTACGACCCAACGATCTTCGTGCGCGAATCCATCGACGCCGTGATTCACACGCTGCTGGAAGCGCTGGCCCTGGTCGTGATCGTGGTGATCGTGTTCCTGCAGACCTGGCGCGCCTCGATCATTCCGTTGATCGCCGTGCCCGTGTCCATCATCGGCACCTTCGCCCTGATGCTCGCGTTCGGCTTCTCCATCAACGCGCTGTCGCTGTTCGGCCTGGTGCTGGCGATAGGTATCGTGGTCGACGACGCCATCGTCGTGGTCGAGAACGTCGAAAGAAACATCGAGAACGGCCTGTCGCCGCGTGATGCGACATACAAGGCGATGGATGAAGTGAGCGGCCCGATCATCGCGATCGCGCTGGTGCTGGTCGCCGTGTTCGTGCCGATTGCGTTCATCACTGGCCTCACCGGCCAGTTCTACAAGCAGTTCGCGGTGACCATCGCGATCTCGACGGTGATCTCGGCGATCAACTCGCTGACGTTGAGCCCGGCGCTCTCCGCGCTGCTGCTGAAGCCGCACGGTGCCAAGCCGGACGCGCTCACTCGCGGCATGGAAAAGGTGTTCGGCGGCTTCTTCCGAGGCTTCAACAACTTCTTCCATCGCTCGGGCGATCGTTACGTCTCCGGCGTGCGCGGCGTGCTTGCTCACAAAGGCATGACGATGGGCGTGTTCGCGGCGCTGCTGGTTGCAACCTACGCGTTGTTCCAGATCACGCCGAAGGGGTTCGTGCCGGTGCAGGACAAGGAATATCTGGTCACCCTGATCCAGCTGCCGGCAGCGTCGTCGCTGAACCGCACCGAAGAAATCGTGCGCAAGGTCGGAGACATGGGCATGACCGTTCCGGGCGTCGCCGATGCCGTGCAGTTCCCCGGCTTGTCGGTCGCCGGCTTCGCGAACAGCTCGAACTCCGCGATCGTGTTCTTCCGGCTCGCTGACTTCGAGAAGCGCAAATCGAAGGACCTGTATGGCTTGAACATCGCGCAGCAGCTGAACGTGAAGCTGAGCTCGATCAAAGAAGCGCGCATCGTGACCTTCCCGCCGCCGCCGGTGCAGGGCCTGGGTACGCTGGGCGGCTTCAAGCTGCAGATCGAAGATCGCGCCAGCCTCGGTTATGACGAGCTGTACAAGGCGACGCAGGCTGTGATCGCGAAGGCGCGTCAAACGCCGGAGCTGGCGGGTGTGTTCTCGAACTACGAAGTGAACGTGCCGCAGATCGAAGCCAACGTGAATCGCGTGAAGGCGAAGGAGCATGGCGTCGCGCTCACCGACGTGTTCGAAACATTGCAGGTGTATCTCGCCTCGCTGTACGTCAACGACTTCAACCTGTTCGGCCGCACGTATCGCGTGGTCGCGCAGGCTGACTTCGAACATCGCGCCAAGGCCGAGGACATTCTGCGGCTGAAGACGCGTAACGAATCGGGCGAGATGATTCCGCTCGGCTCGATCGTGCAGGTGGCGGAAAGCTACGGCCCGGATCGCGTGTTCCGTTACAACGGTTATCTCGCGGCGGACGTGAACGGCGGCCCGGCGCCGGGATACTCGACCGGCCAGGCGAAAGCGGCGATGGAGCGCATCCTTGCCGAGACCTTGCCGAACGGCGTGAAGTACGAGTGGACCGATCTCACCTACCAGGAAATCCTGGTCGGCAACAGCTCGGTGTTCGTGTTCCCGCTGTGCGTGCTGCTGGTGGTGCTGGTGCTGGCCGCGTTGTATGAAAGCTGGACCTTGCCGCTGGCGATCGTGGCCATCGTGCCGATGGCGCTGTTGTCCGCGATCTTCGGTGTCTGGATCTCCGGCGGCGACAACAACATCTTCACGCAGATCGCGCTGTTCGTGCTGGTGGGCCTGGCAAGCAAGAACGCCATTCTCATCGTCGAATTCGCGAAGGATCGTGAGCTGGCCGGCGTGGATCCGTATCACGCTGCGCTGGAAGCCGCACGGCTGCGATTGCGCCCGATCCTGATGACATCGATTGCGTTCATCATGGGCGTGGTGCCGCTGGTGTTGTCGTCCGGAGCCGGTGCTGAAATGCGCCACGCCATTGGTATCGCCGTGTTCTCCGGCATGCTCGGCGTGACCTTCTTCGGCCTGTTCCTGACCCCCGTGTTCTATCTGCTGCTGCGAGCCGGCGTGAAGTCGAAGCTCATCTCGCACAAAAAACCCGAGGCCATCGAAGGAGCGGCCCATGCGTAACCTGAGTCAAACAATGAATCTTGCGAAGAAACTTTCAGTGTTGGCGGTGAGCGCCGTGCTCGCCGCCTGCGCGGTCGGCCCCGATTACAAACAACCGCAGACCACGGCTCCGGATCAGTTCGTCGGCGCCGACGGCGCGGAGTTCTCGCCCGCCGCTGTGGAACAGGACTTCTGGAAGTCGTTCAACGACGAACAGTTGAACGGCCTGATCGAGCGGGCACTGACCGCCAATCACGACATCCGTATCGCCACGGCTCGCTTGCGCGAAGCCCGGGCGATGCGCGGTGAAGCGCAGCTGGATTTCGGGCCGACGGTGACTGCATCCGGCAGTCACGTTGAAGCACGTGCCAGCGAGCGGCAGGCGCCAGTCGCGTCCATTCCGCGCGATCAGGATTATTACGAGTCGGGCTTCGATGCGTTTTGGGAGCTGGACTTCTTCGGTCGCATTCGTCGCAACGTAGAGGCGAACACTGCACTCGTGCAGGCGGCGGAAGCCGGCGTGTATGCGACGCAGGTCAGCGTCACTGCTGAAGTTGCTCGCAACTATTTCGAGTTGCGTGGCGCCCAGCAGCGCCTCGAAGTTGCCCAGCGCAACGCCGAGAATCAGCGTGAGACTTTGCGAATCACGCAGGCGAGATTGGATGCGGGCCGCGGCACGCAGCTCGATACGTCTCGTGCGCAGGCGCAGTTGTCTGCGACGTTGGCGACGATTCCTGACCTGGAAGCGGCGATCACTCGCAGCACACTGCGGCTGGGCGTGTTGGTCGGTCAGTCGCCGGATGCTTTGGTCGCGCAGCTTTCGTCCTCACAGAAGCTGCCGACCCTGCCGGCCGCGCAGAACATCGGCACGCCGGAACTGTTGCTGCGTCGTCGTCCTGACATTCGTGTCGTCGAGCGCGAGCTCGCCGCCGCGACTGCGCAGATCGGCATCGCCGTCGGTGATTTGTTTCCTCGCATTTCGTTCGTCGGCAGCTGGGGCTTCGACGCCGTAGACAGCAGCGACCTCGGCAAGGAGTCGAGCGAAACTTATTCCTTCGGTCCGAGCATCCGCTGGGCCGCGTTCGACCTCGGCCGCGTGCGCCAGCGAATCAAACAACGCGAAGCCGCCACCGACCGCGCCCTCGCCCGCTACGAGCAGACGGTGCTGCAAGCGTTGGAAGAAGCTGACGGCAGCATGACCGCGTACGCAAAGGCAAAGGTGAAACAAGCTCACCTCCAGGACAGCACGACTGCATCGCTCGATGCCGCCAAGCTGGCCCGCGCCCGCTACGAGAGCGGCGTCGCCGACTTCCTCACCGTCCTCGACGCGGAACGCAGCGCGCTGACTGCAGAAGATCAGCTGGCTCAGAGCCAGACTCAAACTGCGACCGCACTGCTCGCCACATACAAGGCGCTGGGCGGCGGGTTCAGGCCGTTGGACAAGCAGGCGAAGTTGTAACTCTCCCGAAGGGAAACAAGACGGTAGCTGGCAGGGATGGAGCGCACGATCCGCTCCATCCCCAGCCCCCTCTTGAAGCCGAGCGTGTCGCGCTCAAACTCTGGGGTATGCTCACGTCGTCCCCATGAGTCACACCCCTTATTTTCATCCGGCGGTCGACGCTTGGTTCAGCAGTCGCTTTCCGGCGCCGACTCCGGCGCAGGCCGATGCGTGGCCGGCGATTCAGTCGGGCAAACACGTACTGATTGCGGCGCCGACCGGTTCAGGTAAAACGCTCGCGGCGTTTTTGGCCGCGATCGATGAGTTGGTGCGCGAGGGTGAGCAGTTCGGGTTGCCGGACGAGACGCGCATTGTTTATGTGTCGCCGCTGAAGGCGCTGTCGAACGACATCAATCGCAATCTGGAAGCGCCGCTCGCCGGCATTCGCGACAAGTTGCTCGAACAAGGTCGGCGCGATGTAGACATTCGTACCTGGGTGCGCACTGGCGACACGCCGCAGTCCGAGCGCAATCAAATGCGTCGCAAGCCGCCGCACATCGTGGTGACGACGCCGGAGTCGCTGTGGACGATCTCCATGCCGCGCCGGCGTCGCTGGCCGCCTGGCGCGACGAGACCCTGCACGACTGCCGCCAGCAGGTGTTCGC
>CAMLEO010000127.1 GCA_946478975.1 uncultured Steroidobacter sp. | reverse complement strand
CAGACCGCCGCCGCCTTCGCCGGCTTGAAAGGTGATGCCCGGAGAATTGTGCAACACATCGCGCAACGTAGCTGCCGCGCGATCGCGAATGACGGTCGCGGGAATCACAGTGATCGTCTGCGGAGTATCGAGCAGCGGCTGCGAGTATTTCGGTGAGGAGGCAACGTCGGTCTTCATCGAGTCCTCGCTCGCGCCGACTGAAATCTTCGGCAGCTGCTGCGGCTCGTTATCGGCCGCCCGCGCCGGCGCCGCTGTTTGAAGCACAGTAAAAATCGCCGCCGCGAGCGTCGTGCCGCGGACGTTGATCGGGTCGCGCATAGCTAGAGATCTCCCTATTTAAAGTTGGATGTCTGGCTGGCGGGACCTCGCTTCGACGAAGCGCGGTCGTGGCTGGCTGCAAATTTTTGTGCGCGAACTTTAGGTGAGAAGAGTTCTCATTTGCAACCTGGACATCCCCAGGGCATCATCTCTGGCATCGCTCGATTCAATTTTTGTTCGTTATAGAAGTGCGATCCGGTCCGATGTCCGTGTTTGCAGCCGATCATTCGCGGCGCGCGTGTGTCGCCGCCACTATCTTTGTCGTGCATGCCGCAGGCTTGTACGCCGCACTCACGTTTGCACCGCAGATCCAGCGGGCTGTGGCGGAAGTGCCGCTCGTGGTCAGCTTCGTTTCCCAACCTGAAGCGCCGCGCGAACGTCAGCTGCCGCAAGTGAGCGTGGTGACGCCGCAACCGATGGTGACTGCGCCCGAACTGCCGCTGATTGAGATTCCCAATGACGCGCCACCGGCCGCGCACGCGATCACTATTTCTGTAGCGCCGCCGCCGCCGAGTGCTGCTCCTCGCGAAGACCGCAGCGTGCCGAAGCTGGTCTCGGCGGTCGAATATGTGCGCGAGCCAGTGCCTCGTTATCCACCTCAGTCACGACGCCTGCGCGAGCAGGGCCTGGTTGTGCTGAAGGTGGTGATCGACGAGCGCGGGGCTGCCAGCAGCATAGAAATAGAAACGTCGAGCGGTCATGCGCGACTCGACGATGCCGCACGCGAAGCCGTATTGCGCGCGGCCTTCCGCCCGTATGTAGAAGACGGCGAACCACGCCGCGCGCTGGTACTGATCCCGATCGAATTTTCGCTCAGCCGCGGGGCGGCCTGAAAAAAACCAGATTTTGTGGTGCTCGCGCGGTAACTATTTCGAGTTCGCGTTGTCATAGGGCCCGATCCGGGGGAGCGGGCGCGTGAGCGTTGCGTTCATCCCGACGTGGAACAATCGACGACTGTAACCGTTGCCTTCGTTGCGGGAGTGTATGCACGATCCCGCAGCGACAGCTGTGGTTGCGGGCACATGATTGGTGCGAGAGGCCGCGTCGCTGTGCGTCGGCCTCGCGTTTCTCATCAGCAAAGTTTGTTTACAAGTAGGTAGATTCTGTTTCGGAGTGCTTGCCTTCCTCGCAGAAACTTTATACCTTGCGCGGCGTTTCTGCGGTCTATGTGACAGCGGCGTCAATACGGAATTCACGGACTTATGACGGGATTGACGTAGCGCGCGGGGCTGATGGAAACGGGGGTTGTATGCCGACCGAGCCCCTAGGAGTTGACTCTAGTGTTGACTCGAGAGGCGACAGAGCATACCCACAAGACCACTACGGTTGCGCACTAACTATGCGGGGTTGAGCAGCCCCGTATTTACTTTTTGTTGAGCTGCAAAGCATGCCCTACGCACCAGCCGCTGATAGTTCGCTGTTTACCCGCCGCGGTCTCGTCCTTGCGATCATCATCGCGTTACACGTTGGGATGTTCTGGCTGCTGAATTCCGGCCTGTCCCATCAGATCATCGATGTGGTGCTTGGTCCGATGGAAACCAAGATGATCGAAGAGGCGCCGAAGCAGGACGAGCCGCCGCCGCCGCCGCCGCCGAAGATCGAAACCCCGCCGCCGTTCGTGCCGCCGCCGGAAATCGACATTGCCATCGCGCCGGACGCGCCGCCGACCAACGCAATTCAGCAGACGACCAGCGAGCGTCCGACCACGCCGCCGCCGATTGCTCAGCCGGCTCCGGCCCCGGTGCCGCGCACCGCGCCGCGCTCTGATTCGCGTCGCCCGCTGACGCAACCTGAATATCCGCCTTCATCGCGCCGCGCTGGCGAAGCCGGCACGGTCATTCTCGAAGTCCTGGTGCTGGAGAACGGCCGCGTGGGTGATGCACGCGTCAAACAATCGAGCGGCTTCCCTCGTTTGGATGAAGCGGCGGTACGCGAAGTGAAGCGTTCCTGGCGCCTGGTTCCGGGCACCGAGAACGGCAAACCGGTTCAGATGTGGGGGCAGTTCGCCGTCACATTCAAACTCACGGATTGAGGCGCCCGGTAGCAACCAGGGCCGCAAAACCCTTATAGAACTCCACCCACTGACTCAGGTCATAGATTTAATCGTAGAGGACATCGTTCCATGGCAGCTCCTAACACCGATAACGTCGAAAACCCCTTTGGCCTGCAAGCACTGTGGGAGCAGGGTGGGGTCGTCGCGCACGGCACGTTGACCATCATGGTCATCCTGTCGCTGTCTTCCTGGTACATCATCCTGACCAAGCTGTGGGACCAGCGCCGCTTGTTCAAGCAGTACAAGGAAATGGAAAAGGGCTTCTGGACTGCCGGCAACATCCGTGACGGCGCCGCCAAGCTCTCCGGTAAGGACAACGCCTTCCGCATGATGGTCGAGGACGGCCTGCGCGCCGCCCAGCATCACGAAGGCCGTCTGACCGACCAGATCCCGCTGCACGAGTGGATCACTGCGTCGCTGTTCCGTACGGTCGACAGCATCAGCAACCGTCTGCAAGGCGGCCTCGCGGTGCTCGCCACCACCGGTTCGACGGCGCCGTTCGTCGGTCTGTTCGGCACGGTGTGGGGCATCTACAACGCGCTGATCCAGATCTCCCTCGCCGGCCAGGCCTCGCTCGACAAGACCGCAGGTCCGATCGGCGAAGCGCTGATCATGACCGCGATCGGTCTGTTCGTCGCCGTGCCCGCGGTGTGGGGCTACAACTGGCTCCTGCGTCGTAACAAGGAGCTGATCGAGAAGCTGCGTTACTTCGCGGCCGACCTGCACTCGTACCTGGTCAGCGGCGCGCGCGTCGACTTCGGCGCCCCGGCGGCTCCGGCTCGTCCGGCTGCTCCGGCCGGTGCCCCGGCGGCTGCGGTCACCCGCAAGTAATCACGGTCCATCCGTAGCACCAACTGACGCGGAGCGAGTTCAATGAGTTCATTTGAAGGCATGTTTGCCCCGCCGGCGGAAGGCGACGAGCGGGCCATGTCCGAGATCAACACGACGCCGCTCGTCGACGTCATGTTGGTGCTGCTGATCATGTTCATCATCACCATCCCGGTGATCACGCACACCGTGCCGGTCGAGTTGCCGAAGGTGCGCAACGAGGCGACCAAGACAGCGCCGGAAAACATCAATATCTCGGTGAACAAGGATGGCCAGATTTTCTGGGGCCAGACCCTGGTGCCGGATACGCCGGCGCTGCTGGAACGTCTCAAAGGTGCGGCGGTGTTGAAGCCGCAACCGGAAGTGCACGTTCGCGCCGACCAGCAGACGCGTTATGAGTTCGTGGGCCGCGTGATTCTCACTGCACAGCGCGCCGGCATTCAAAAGGTCGGGTTCATCACTGAACCCGGTCCGGCCGGCTCGCAGTACTGAGCGCCGTCACCTACTCGAAGAACTAGAGGTATTTGCCATGGCAATGAGTGTAGGCAGCGGCGGCGAAGACGAACCCATGATGGAGATCAACACGACGCCGTTGATCGACGTCATGTTGGTGCTGCTGATCATGTTCATCATCACGCTGCCCGTGATGACCCACGCGGTGAAGCTGGATATGCCCCAGGCCAACCGCCCACCGCCGCCGGACCAGGTGAAGGTCGAGCCGATCCGCATCGACATCGACTGGGACGGCACGGTGATCTGGAACGGCAACGTGGTGGCGCTGGATCAGCTGGAAGGCTACTTCCGTACTGAAGCCGCGCGTAACCCGCAGCCCGAGTTGCACGTGCGCCCAGAGCGTCGTGCCAACTACGACACTGTGGCCAAGGTGCTGGCACTCGCCCAGCGCAATGGCATGCAGCGCATCGGTTTCGTCGGCAACGAACAATTCATGGAATAAGCGCCGTTGGCCGGCGAGCTCGACAGATGACCAACCTCAGGCGGCGGGATTGAAACAAATCCCGCCGCCGACCGTTTGTAGTCCAGCGACTCACAGGCCCTTAAGCTTCGGATAGGGTGTTTTTCGTTCCAGTTCCGCGCGCCAAGCCGGATCCACAGAATTTATGGCCGCGAATGGGGTCATAAGCTTCGAGGTTCAGGCACTTGCAGGCGTAACAGGGGTCGATTGATGCCTTCTTCAGTTATCGAACTGGATAGATCGGGAAACCTTATGACTCGAGTAAGAAGTATTGCCGTCGCGATTTCCTTGGCCTTCGGAACGATCGTTCCGGCGGTGACGTTGCTGGCTCCGGCGGCACACGCTGCCGAGGACAAGGGCAACAAGATCACCACCAAGGAAGTGGCCAAGCCGCTCAAGGCGGCGCAGGAAGCGATGCAGAAGAAGCAGTGGGACGCTGCGCTCACCGCCATCAAGCAGGCCGCCGCGGTCGAGAAAAAGACCCCGTTCGAGGCCTACCAGATCGATGAATTCATGGGCTACGTGCTCATCCAGCAGAAGAAGTTCGGTGAAGCCGCGCCGGTGTTCGAGCGCATGCTGAACTCGGGCCTGATGCCGGCCGACCAGGTCGACGAGCGCACCAAGACCGTGGCGCAGCTGTACTTCCAGGTGAAGGATTACAACAAGGCCGCCACCTGGTCCAAGAAGTGGCTGGAGAAGCATCCGAACACCGAAGACATGAGCATCCTGCTTGGTCAGTCGCAGTACCTGCTGAACGATTACAAGGGCGCCGCGGCGACGATGACCAACGTCATCAACAACGCCGAGAAAGCGGGCCGCAAGCCGGACGAGAACTGGATCCAGATCGTCATGAGTTCGCACTTCAAGGTCGACAACAAGGACGGCATCGGCGACGCCTTGAAGAAAATGGTTCGCTACTATCCGAAGCCCGAGTATTGGGAAAACCTGCTCGACATCTACCGCCGCAAGGCCAGCGGCGACCGCCTCACCCTGGGCTACTACCGCCTGATGAACGACGTCGGCGTGCTCAAGGACAAGGGCGATTTCGTCGAAATGGCGCAGCTCGCGATCGACGCCGGCGTGCCGGGCGAGGCGCAGGAGATCATGCAGAAGGGCATCCAGAGCGGCGTGCTCAAGAGCGACGACAAGACCGAGCAGGGCCGGTTCGACCGCCTGGCGGCCAGCGCCAAGAAGCAGTCGGATCTCGACCGTGCCCAGCTCAACCAGCTGCAGTCTGAAGCCGACAAGGCCGGCTCCGGCCAGGCGAGCGTCGGCCTCGGCCAGGCGTACCTGAGCTATGGCGAGCTCGACAAGGCGATTGCCGCGATGGAAAAGGGCATTGCCAAGGGCAGCGTGACCGACGCCGACGAGGCGCAGATCAGCCTCGGCATCGCCTACCTGAAGAAGGGCCAGAAGGACAAGGCGCGCGACGCTTTCAAGGCCGTGAAGAGCGGCAGCAAGTGGAGCGACCTGGCGGAACTGTGGAGCATCCGCGCCCAGAACAACTGAGCGCTGGTCCACTGGATGAGGTCGCGCTTTCTGGCGCGCAAAGTCAAAAAGCCCGGCTCCAAGCCGGGCTTTTTGTTTGCGGGTGGCGACCCCATGTAGAATGGCGCCATGAGCGAGTTCAAAGGCATCCCCATCGTTCGCAGCGGCGACAAGTACCGGACCCCGCAAGGCTTCACCGCCATCAAGGACGGCATCAAGTCAGCTGCCCAGGCCGCGCCGCTGGAGATGGGCCGCAAGCCGCAATGGCTGCGTGCTCCGATGCCCGCCGGCCGCGGCTTCGACGCCGTTCGGGACACCGTCAAAGAACACCGCCTCGCGACCGTCTGCGAGGAGGCCAAGTGTCCGAACATCGGCGAATGCTGGAATGCCGGCACCGCGACGATCATGTTGATGGGCGCCGTCTGCACGCGTGCCTGCCGCTTCTGTTCCGTCGACACCGGCAATCCGCACGGCTGGCTGGATAACGAAGAGCCCGCCAACAGCGCACGCACCGTGCAGCTGATGAAGCTGAAATACGTCGTGCTCACATCGGTGAATCGCGACGATCTGCCGGACGGCGGCGCGAGCCACTTCGCTGCCTGCGTGCGTGAGATCAAACAACTCAATCCCGGCACGGCCGTCGAAGCATTGACGCCGGATTTCCAAGGCGTGCTCGCCGATGTCGAAACAGTCGTAGCAAGCGGCCTCGACGTGTTCGCTCAGAACGTCGAAACAGTGCGCCGTTTGACGCATCCCGTTCGCGATCCGCGCGCCGGCTACGAACAAACATTGACGGTGCTCGCGCACGCGAAACGTTTTCGTCCCGACGTGTTGACCAAGACCAGTCTCATGCTCGGCCTCGGCGAGACCGATGAAGAAATCGCCACCGCGATGGACGACATGCGCGCCGCCGGCGTCGACATTCTCACCTTGGGGCAGTATCTGCGCCCCACCGCGAATCACCTGGCGATCGAACGCTGGGTCACGCCGGCTGAGTTCGAGCGCTATCGCGAGTGGGCGTTGGCCAAAGGCTTCCTCGAATGTGTTTCCGGGCCGCTGGTGCGCTCCAGCTATCGCGCCGAGCGTGCGCTGGAAAGAAACAACGCGGGATTGAAGCCGGCCGTCGGCAGCCCGTGACCACGAATCAGCCGGTTCTTCGCTGGCTGGGCCGTGTCGAGTACGAGCCCACCTGGCGCGCGATGCAGTCGTTCACCGACCAGCGCACGCCGGAAACGCCGGACGAAATCTGGTTTCTCGAACATCCTCCCGTGTTCACGCTCGGCATGAACGCCGCGCCGGAGCATTTACTCGCGCCCGGCGATATTCCCGTCGTGCAGATCGATCGCGGCGGACAAGTCACCTTTCACGGCCCCGGGCAACTGGTCGTGTATCCCTTGATCGATGTGCGCCGCGCCGGGCTCGGAGTGCGGCAATTAGTGATGTCGCTGGAGAGCGCGATCATCGATCTGCTCGCATCGTGGAACATCACGGCAGTCGCGCGTCGCGATGCGCCCGGTGTTTACGTCGACGGACGCAAAGTTGCGAGCATCGGACTGCGGATTCGTCGCGGCAGCAGTTATCATGGCCTGGCGTTCAATGTCGCCATGGATCTCGAGCCGTTTCAGCGCATCAATCCCTGCGGTTATCGCGGGCTGGAAGTGACCGATCTGCGCTCGCTGGGCGTGAACGCAAGTGTGCAGGAAGTCGCGGATGCATTGTCGCCGCGTTTGCTTGCAGCGTTGCGGCTGACGCCCGCCGTCGGCTGAAGATATATAACTTTCAGCAGGGGTTGCTCATGCGAGCAGTGGTCCTCAACAGTTACGGTCCGCCTCCGGAACTCAACGTCACAGACATTGCCGCGCCGGCCTTGAAGCCCGGTCACGTGCGCTTGCGCGTGCACGCGGTCGGCTTTGGTTTTCCCGATGCGTTGATGGTGGCGGGCAAATATCAGGTCAAGCCCGAAGTGCCGTTCACTCCCGGCGCGGAAGTCGCCGGCGTGGTGATCGAAGTGGCACCCGATGTTTCTAATGTGAAAGTCGGCGCGCGCGTGCTTGCGATGGCCGGGCAGGGCGGGCTCGCTGAGGAATGCATTGCTGCTGCGAATATGTTGATCCCGTTGCCGCCGACGATGAGCATGGCTGCTGCCGCGGGATTCCTCGTCAACTACGGCACGACGTATCACGCACTCGTGCAGCGAGCAAACATTCAGCCGGGCGAGACTTTGTTAGTTCTCGGCGCGGCCGGCGGCGTGGGTTTGACGGCGATCGAGATCGGCAAGGCGCTCGGCGCGAAAGTGCTCGCCGCCGCGAGCTCCGATGAAAAGCTCGAGCTCGTGAAACGTCACGGCGCCGATGCGGTGTTCAACTACACGCAGGACACGATCAAAGCGAAAGTGATGGAGTTCACCGGCGGCCGCGGCATCGATGTCGCCTACGATCCGGTCGGCGCCGACTACGCCGAGCAGGTCGTACGCAGCATGGCCTGGAACGGACGTTACCTGGTGATCGGCTTTGCCGGCGGCAAGATTCCGGCGATCCCGCTGAACCTGCCGTTGTTGAAAGGCTGCTCGATCGTCGGCGTGTTCTGGGGCGCTCACACGCGCCAGGAACCGGCGCTGCACGCCTCGAATCTGAAAGCGCTGTTTGGCTTGTTCGAGAGCGGCAAGATCAAGCCGCACGTGACGGAGCTGCACGGCCTGGAGCGCTTCACCGAGGCCCTCGATGTGTTGAATGGGCGCCGCTCGACCGGAAAGGTCGTGATCCGGGTCGCGCCGGGCGAAGGCGGATGTAATGTTTTGTCGCCGAGGCGTTGATATTTTCCCGTCGAACCACCAGAATCCGCGCCCAATGATTAGCAAAGGTTTAAATCGCGCCATGTCGAGCCGGACGCAGCAGCGTCAGGCTGCGGCTGCGCGCGCATTCGATTTGTTTTAACCAGCCTTTCGATTTTCGGAAGGCGTCGGCCTTCCGGGTAACAAACAACCCCAGGGCAGGCCGCGCCTCCCTGGGGTTTTTTGTTGTCCATCACCGAGGTCTTGTCATGCGCACCTACGACAAGCTGATTGCTCACATTCGGGAACGCCGTAGCCCGGCCCGTCTGCGCCCGTGTTCCGGCGTGATTCCCTCGCAGCACCCCTGACCGACTCCGATCTGGCGAATCGCCTGAGGGTCGGTCGCGACTCACAGGTTTGAAGAGGATTCGTCATGTACGACCGACTTAGAAACATCGGCATCATTGCTCACGTCGACGCCGGCAAGACCACGACTACCGAGCGCATTCTGTATTACACCGGCAAGAGTCATCGCATCGGCGAGGTGCACACGGGCAACACCGTCATGGACTTCGACCCGCAGGAGCGTCGACGCGGCATTACGATCAACAGTGCGGCCACGACGGTCTTCTGGAACGGCGCGCAGATCAACTTGATCGATACGCCAGGTCACATCGATTTCAACATCGAGGTCAACCGTTCGTTGCGCGTGCTCGACGGCGCGGTCGTGGTGTTGGACGGCGTGGCAGGTGTGGAACCGCAGACGGAAACAAATTGGCGACTCGCGGATAAATATCGCGTGCCGCGGCTGGCGTTCGTCAACAAGCTGGATCGCACCGGCGCGGACTTCCATCGCACGGTCGAGATGATGCGGGAGCGGCTCGATGCGCGTCCGTTGATTCTGCAGCTTCCGATCGGTCACGAGGCGGATTTCCGCGGCGTGATCGACCTGGTGGAGATGCGTGCGATCGTGTGGCCATCCGACGAACGTGGCTCGCCATTGGAAATGCAAAGCGTCCCTGCGCATATGCGCACCGAGGCTGAGCTCGCGCGTTCGACGTTGATAGAGAGCGTCGTGGAGCAGGACGACACGGCTCTGCGTGCCTACCTGGAAGGCGAGCCACCGGGCGCTGAGTTGCTGCGAGCATGTATCCGCAAGGGCACGCTCGCGGGTGACTTCGTTCCGGTGCTCGCGGGTTCGGCATTTCGCAATCGTGGCATCGAGACATTGCTCGATGCGATGGTGAGCTATCTGCCGGCGCCTGACGGCGCGGTCGATGAGCCGTTCGCGGCGCTTGCGTTCAAGATCGTGAGCGACGAGCACGGAGCATTGACGTTCCTGCGTGTGTACCGAGGTCGGCTCGACTCTGGCGATGCGGTGTTGAATGCGAACACCGGCCGACGAGAGCGGGTCTCGCGCATATACGAGATGCATGCGGACAAACGTGAGGAACGCTCACGCATGCAGGCAGGTGACATCGTGGCGGTGCTGGGCCTGAAGGACACCCTGACAGGTCACACGCTCACCGCCCCGGAACATCCGCTGCTGCTGGAGCAGATCGTCGTGCCCGAGCCCGTGATCGATGTTTCGATCACGCCGCGGACCCAGGCGGACCAGCAAGGTTTGAGCAGGGCGCTGCATGCGCTCGGCCGCGACGATCCTAGCCTGCGCGTTCGCCAGGATGCGGAGTCGGGTGAAACGATTCTGTCGGGCATGGGCGAGTTGCAGTTGGAAGTGACATTGGAAAACCTGCGGACCAGGCATGGTATCCAGGTCACGACCGGTGCGCCGCGAGTGGCGTATCGGGAAACGATTTCAAAAGAAGTGGAGGTGAGTCATGTCTACAAGAAACAAACCGGCGGTCCCGGGCAGTTCGCGGCGCTGACATTGCGAATATCGCCAGCAGCGCGCGGTGCGGGCTTCACATTCGACAATCGAATCAAGGGCGGCGCGATTCCACGCGAGTTCATTCCCAGCGTGGAAACCGGCATTCGACGCGTGATGCAAACGGGTGTGATCGCCGGCTTCCCGTGCGTGGACCTCGCGGCAGTGTTGCTCGACGGCAGTTATCACGAGCGCGACTCTTCGACGATCGCGTTCGAAGCGGCGGCGGCAGCGGCATTCCGCGAGGCTTTCCTCGAAGCGGGTGCGTTGCTGCTGGAGCCCGTGATGGCCGTCGAAGTCGTCACGCCGTTGGCGTATGTGGGTGACTGCATCGGCGATCTGAGCCGGCGTCGGGGGGAAATCCGGGCGCAACACAGTCGTGACAGCACGGTCACGATCGAGGCTCACGTACCGTTGAAGGAGATGTTCGGCTACATCGGAACACTGCGCGCACTGTCGTCAGGCCGTGCTCAGTACTCGATGCAGTTCGATCATTATTCGCCGGCGCCGCCGGCGATCGTGCAAGCGCTCACGGCAGATTAGAGCGCTGGATCGGGAAATGGAGCAGGGTGACGTGCCGCTGGGGCACGTCACCTCAGCTCGATTACAGGACCACCATCACCCGTTCGTGCGCCGTCAGCTCGCGATACAGGTCGTCGAGCTGCTGCTTGCTCTGCGCGCTGAACGTGCAGGTCAGGCTCAGGTAGGTGCCGTCGCGGCTGGGCCGCTCCTCGATGTTGTGCGGCAGGACCGGCCCGGCGTGCTTCTGCACGATGCCCAGCACGATGCTGCGGAAGTCGTTGGTGTGCCGGCCCATGACCTTCAGCGGAAAGTCGCAGGGGAACTCGAACAGGGTGTCGGAGGCTTTGGTCATCGCGCAGATATGCGGTGTTGGCGCCGGCAAATCAAGCCCGCTGGCGGACGCTCACGAAGCCCTGGCTGACCTGGGTCCACACCGGCCCGGGCCGTCCATTGCCGATGGCAGCGCCATCCACGCGGGTGATCGGCAGCACATCGCGGGTCGCTGCTGAAATCCACACCTCGTCGGCGTTGCGCAGCTCATCGAGCGTGATCTTGCGGATCTCCACTTTCACACGCTCTTTTGCGATGGCCACCGCGGCGTCGCGAGTGGTGCCCGGCAGGATGCGATGGCTGTTCGGCGGCGTCGCCACCACGCCGTTTTTTACAACGAACACACTGGTCGAGGAGCCTTCCAGCACTTCGCCGTCGCGAACGATGATGGCCTCGTTCGCACCTGCATCGGCCGCCTGCTGTTTCATCAGCACGTTCGCGAGCAGCGCAGTCGACTTGATGTCACATCGGCCCCAGCGGAAATCTTCCACCGTGATCGCCGACAGCCCATTCGTACGCTGCGCCTCGGTGAACACCGGCAGCGGCGAGCACATGGCAAACACACTGGGTTTGACGGCCGGAACCGGAAAGGCGTGATTGCGCCCGTACTCCATGCCGCGGCTGACCTGCACGTAAACATACATGTCGCCGCCGCCGTTGCGGGCGATCAGATGCTCGATGATTGCGAGCCAGCCCGCGTCGTCGTGCGGGTTCTGGATGCGAATCTCACCCAGGCGGCGCGCCAAGCGGTCGAAATGTTCCTGGAATAGAAACATTCGGCCGGCGAACACCGGCACCACTTCGTAGACGCTGTCGCCGAACAAAAAGCCACGATCGAGCGGCGAGATGCGAGCCTCGCGCAGTGCTACGTATTCGACATTCAGATAGCTCTTCGGCAGCGGTTCAGCCATGGAGCGATCACTTCATCCAGAGTTTGACGTCGTCCGTGAGGCGGCCGAAGAAGCCGGCTTCGGGCACTTCCTTGGTCGGATACAGCGGATACGTGCCGATCACTTTGTCGCCGAGCGTGATGCGCAGCTGACCGGCTGGCTTGGCGGTGCTGAGCGGCGCAAACAACGGATCCGCCACATCGGCTGCTGCACTCAGCAGATTTTCCTGGCCGCGCGGCAGCGTGGTGTAAATATCCTGAGTGACGCCGAGCGCCACTTCATCCGCCGCGCCTTTCCATACCTTCACCGTCATCACCGGCGCCTTGTTCGCGTACAGCTTGCGCGTTTGATAGAAGTTGAAGCCGTAGTTGAGCAGCGCGGAGCTCGCGTCCTCACGCGCACGCACCGAAGGCGTGCCCATCACGACGGACACCAGGCGCATGCCATTGCGCATCGCCGACGACACCAGGCAGTAACCCGCCGACTCGGTGTGACCGGTCTTCAAGCCGTCGACCGTGGGATCGCGATCGAGCAGGCCGTTGCGATTCGGCTGCGTGATCTTGTTCCAGGTGAACGAGCGCTGTGAATAAAACTTGTAGTACTCGGGGTAGTCATGAATGAGCGCTCGCGCCAGCACCGCCATGTCTCGCGCCGTCGAGTAGTGCTCGGGGTTCGGCATGCCCGCGCCGTTCTGAAAATGCGTGCTCACCATGCCGAGCTGCTGCGCGTATTGATTCATCAGATCGACGAACACCGGCTCGCTGCCGGCAACGTACTCGCCGAGCGCAACGGTCGCGTCGTTGCCCGACTGCACGATCATGCCTTGAATCAGGTTTTCGACGCTCACCTGCGTGCCGACGTCCACGAACATGCGCGAGCCGTCCTGATCGCGCGCGTGCGGGCTGATCGTCACCAGGTCGGTCATCTTGATGCGGCCGTCCTTGAGTGCATGAAACACCGCGTACGCCGACATCAGCTTGGTCAGGCTAGCCGGTTCGAGCCGCTCGTTTTCATTGCTGGCGGCCAGCGGTTGATTGCTCGTGTAATCGAGCAGGATGTAGCCGCGAGCCTGCACCTGCGGCGGAGCAGGAATCGGCGGCGGCTTGATGCCCGATGCATTCGCGGCGGTCGCGACGTCGGGCAGCGGAGCGGCCACAGTGCGCTCCGGCGCCGCGTTGGCCTCGGGCTCGGATTTCGAGCACGCGACAAGAGACAAAGCCATCGCCAGCGACGCGGCGAGCGAGATGAGTTGAGGATGCTTCAGGTGTGTGTACATGCGTGAATTCTACCCATTCAGCGCATCAGAAAAGAGATGAATTGTGGCGCCATATAAATGTGCGCGCCTGCGGCGGCGGGCACATCCATGTGCCTAATTCACTGCCAGCCGTGCGTCGGCGAGGCCGAGCGAGCGCAATCTTTTCACGACCTTGTCGAACTCGTTCACATTTGGAATCGGGCCGACGCGCACGCGGTAAAACGTCTTGCCGTCGACCTGGTCCTCTCGCACGAACGCATCGGAGACGCCTTTGGCCCGCAGTTGACCGAGCAGCCGTGCCGCATTCGCCTCGGTCGCAAACGCCCCAGCCTGTACGTACAAGTCGGACGTGGGCGTCGCCGGCGGCGGCGGCGAAGCCTTTTCCACCGGGTTCAGCGCGCGCACTTCGACGAAGGTGGTCCCTTCCTTGAGCATGTCCAGCTTGGCAGCGGCGCTGTAGGAAAGGTCGATGATGCGGCCTTCCTTGAACGGCCCGCGATCATTGACGCGCACGATCACGTGCTTGCCGTTGCGAAGGTTGGTGACTTGTACATACGCCGGCAGCGGCAAGGTCTTATGCGCTGCCGTCATCGCATACATATCGTACCGTTCGCCGTTCGAGGTGCTGGCGGCGTGAAAGCCGGGACCGTACCAGGACGCGACCCCGCGTTCCAGGTAACCCTCGGCATTGGAGAGCACGAAATAGCGCTTGCCGAGCACGTCATAAAACGGCGGGTTGCCGCGGGCCGATTTGGGCTCGCTGCGAGGCACCGGCTCGGGAATCTTCTCGATGTCCGCCGGAATCGGTTCCGGCGGCGGCAAGGTCGGCGTCGGGTGGGAAGGAGTGCGGATCGGCGGTGAGCTGACGCAGCCGGCGACCAGCAGCGCCAGCGCGAGCAGAACGACGATCTGCTTCATCGTTCCGTATCCCTCATGTAGTTCTGGATCGCCTCGCCGAGGTCGTGCACCGCCATCGCATACATCGGGCTGCGGTTATAGCGGGTGATGACGTAGAAGTTGTTGAAGCCGACGCGATACAGCGGCCCGTCCTTGCCCTGGCTCACGATCAGCATCGCGGGCGTGTCCGGCGGCAGCTCGGTTTCGAACTCGATGCCCTTGTCCCGCAGCGATTTCACCGTTTCATTCAGCGCGAGCTTGAGGTCGAACTGGTTCTGGTCCACGGCGCCCTTGCTCGAGGTCGCGTCGACGATGACCGGTTGACCGTTCACCCAGCCGTGCTCGCCCAGATAATTCGCGACCGAGCCGATCACGTCGTCCCAGCTGTGCCACAGATCGCGATGGCCGTCGCCGTCGCCATCGACCGCCCACTTGCGATAGCTCGAAGAAATGAACTGCGCCGCGCCCATCGCGCCGGCGTACGAGCCGAGCACGCTCGACGGATCGACCTGTTCCTCGCGCGACAACAACAGGAACTCTTTGAGCTCGCCCAGAAAGAATTCGCCACGAGGCGGATAGTCGAAGCCGAGCGTAACCAGCGCATCGAGCACTTTGTATCGACCGGTGATGCGGCCGTACGACGTTTCCACGCCGAGAATGCCGACCACGACGTCGGCGAGCTGCGGATCGGGGATCTGCTTCAGCTTCTCGCCGTGCGCGAGCCAGAAATCAGCGCCCTGGTTGATGCGCTTTTCGGTGAGGAAACGATCGCGGTATTCGTGCCAGGGAATGACGCGCTCCGCCGGCTTGCTGATCGCATCGAGAATCGGCTGTTTGGTTTCCGCGCTCTTGAGCAGCGCTTCGAGCTTGGGCTTGTCGAAGCCGTGTTCCTGCGACATATCGTCGATGAACGAACGGACTTCGGGTCGTTTGATGTCGAAGGCGAGCGCCGAGCTCGCTGCTGAGGTGACGGCGGACATCGCCACCAGCGGCAACAATCTGATCATCGGCTAACGAGTTTCCGCTTGGCGCACAAGGACATGAGAATACCGAAACCCGCCATGAGGGTCACCATCGCCGTGCCGCCGTAGCTGACGAACGGCAGCGGCACGCCCACCACCGGCATCAAACCCGTGACCATGCCGGTGTTGACGAACACATACACGCAGAACGTCAGCGCGAGGCTGCCGGAGGCGAGGCGCGAGAATGTGTCGTGCGCCGTGGCCGACAAATACAACGATCGGCCGATCACGAACATGAACAGCAGTATCACGGTCACCAGTCCCATCAGGCCCCATTCCTCGCCGACGACCGCGAAAATGAAGTCGGTGGAGCGCTCGGGCAGGAATTCCAGCTGCGCCTGGCTGCCGTTGAGGTAGCCCTTGCCGAACACCCCGCCGGAGCCGATCGCGATCTGCGACTGAATGATGTGATATCCCGAGCCGAGCGGATCGCTCTCCGGGTCCAGGAATGTGAGTACGCGCTGTTTCTGATAATCATGTAACAGGAACTGCCACGCGACGAACGCGACCGGCACGAGCAAGCCAATCACCGCGAGGATGTAGCGGAGCTGCAGGCCCGCGAGCAGCACGACCATGCCGCCGCCTGCCGCGACCAGCAACGCCGTGCCGAGGTCCGGCTGCTCGGCGATGATCAGCGTCGGAATGCCGATCGACAGGCCCAGCACCAGCAGCGAAGTCAGGCTCGGCGGCAGCGGCCGTTCGTGTAAGAACCACGCACACGCCAGCGGCACGGCGAGCTTCATGATTTCCGACGGCTGGAAGCGCACGAAGCCCAAATCTAACCAGCGCTGCGCGCCCATGGAAATGTCGCCAAGAAACATCACCAGCAGCAACAGCACCAGGCCGATCAGGTAGGCGACCGGCGCGGCGTTACGAATGATGCGGGGAGGGACCTGCGCCAGCATGATCATCGCGATCAGGCCCAGCGCGAAACGAGCCAGCTGCGCTTCGAGCATGGGCAGGCTGCTGCCCGAGGCGC
This sequence comes from uncultured Steroidobacter sp., assembly GCA_946478975.1. The sequence continues at coordinate 2,028 of CAMLEO010000127.1, read as the reverse complement.
TGAACAGCACGATGCTGCCGACTGCGCCGACCAGGCACAGCGCGATGAACAGCGGCCCGTCCAGATGCAACGCCAGCAGCAACTGCGCGCTGCTGGTCAGCGTTCGCTGAGTGCGCGATGAATCGAGTGCGTCGAGGCTCATGCTGCCCTCATTCGGTGGTGGCCGGGCGGACCGTCGGTTCGGGCGGCGGTGGCGGTTGGGCGGCAGCCTTCGCTTTGCGCTTGGCTTCCTCGTCGGCGAACTGTTCGGGCGTCAGCAAATATGAATCGAGAATGCGACGAGCGACGGGCGCGGCGAACTTGGAACCGCCGCCGGGGGCATTCTCGATGACGATGGCGACGGCGATGCGCGGTGCCTCCACCGGCGCGAATGAAATGAACAACGCGTGATCGCGCAAATGCTCAGCCAGTTCGCCTGCCTTGCGCATCTTCTCGCCAGCCGCGACCGTGAACACCTGCGCCGTGCCGCTCTTACCCGCAGCCTTGTAATAAGGGTTCTGCATGGCGCTTCGAGCAGTACCGTACGGAGCATTCGCCACGTCGAACATGCCGCCGACCGCGTACTCCCATGCGCCGGGATCTTTCGTATGCACCGGCGGCAGCGCCGAGGGTGGCAACTCTTTGACCTCACCGGTGGTGACATTCCGAACCGCGCGCACCAGCCTCGGTTTGAAACGTTTGCCGCGAGCGGCAATGGTTGCAGCGACGTGCGCCAGCTCCAGCGGCGTGGCCGTCATGTAGCCCTGGCCGATACCGATACTGATGGTATCGCCGGGGAACCACATCTGCGCTTCCTTGCGTTTGAAGGTGCGTTTCTTCCAGTCGGTGGAGGGCAGCAGGCCGTATTTTTCACCGGGAATGTCGATGCCGGTGAGTTGGCCCATGCCGAACTGCGACAGGTACTCGTGGATCCGATCCACGCCCATTTGATTGGCCATGTCGTAGAAGTACACGTCGCACGAAGTGGCGATCGCTTTACGCATGTCGACGGTGCCATGGCCGCGATGTTCCCAGTCGCGCCACGGGCGGCTGACGCCGGGCATTCGATACAAACCACGACAGAAGCGCGTGCTGTCCGGCGTGACGATGCCGTATTCCAGTGCCGCCAGCGCCATCATCGGCTTGACGGTGGAGCCGGGCGGATACACGCCACGCAAGGCGCGATCGAACATCGGCCGCGTCGGATCTTCAGTGAGCGCGAGATATTGCGCACGAGTCAGGCCGCGCGCGAACAGATTGGGATCGAAGGCCGGCGTGCTGACGAACGCGATCACATCGCCGTTGTTCGGATCGATGGCCACCGCCGACGCGCGTTGGCCACGCAGCGCCTCTTCGGCGATCTGCTGCACCTTCATGTCGATGGTCAGAAACAAATCGTTGCCGGCTACCGGCTCTTTGCGATCCAGCTTCGCCGCTTCGTTGCCGATGCGCTCGACGCTGCGGCCCTGCGCGTTCACCAGCAATTGCTGGTAGCCGGCGCGGCCGTGCAGCTCGTTCTCATATGAATACTCGACGCCGCTCTTGCCGGTCAGCGTGGTGCCGGCGTAGTCGTCCATATTCAGGCGCTTCTTGTCGTCTTCGCTGATCGCGCCGACGTAACCAATGCCGTGCACGCCTCGTTCGGCGAGCGGGTAATAACGCGTCAAACGCGGACGGATTTCGACGCCGGGGAATTGATAACGACGCGCGGCGAAGCGAGCCAGCTCTTCTTCGGTGAGCTGCAGCTTGATCGGCACGGCATCGAAGCTGCGCCGGCCGCGGATATCTTTCTTGAGCGCCGGAATGTCGGCTTTGTCGATGAGGTTGAGCTCGGCGATGCCGTTCAGCGTCGCGTCGATGTCCTGGACGTCTTCGCGCGTCAGCTCCAATTGATAGGAAGGCGCGTTGGTCGCGAGCGGCAGGCCGTTGCGATCCAGAATCAGGCCGCGATTCGGCGGCACGGGCTCGATGCGAATTCGATTGCCCTGCGACAGGTCGGAGAAGTAGTCGTACTTCACCACCTGCAGCCACACCAGGCGTGAGATCACC
>CAMLEO010000126.1 GCA_946478975.1 uncultured Steroidobacter sp. | reverse complement strand
AGGAACGGCAGGATGCGGCCGACCGGAAACGTGGATGTTACATACGTGACATAAGTGCCGTCTTCCAGCTTGGAGTGCATCGGCGTCAGGTTGGTGCTGGCCGCGTACAGCTGATTGCTGAAAGCGATCGCATCCTCGGCATCGCGACAGCTCGCGATCGCGTAGCCGAGCATGCCCCAGTCGCTGAAACATTCGCGGCTCGCCACCAGCAGGCCCAGGTCCGGGCTCGGGCTGTGGTCCACCGCGTTGGTGAAGATCTGGATGGCCTCGCGAAAGGAAATCCGCGTCTGCTGATCGTAGAGTGATTCCAAGGTGAGGCTGGTGCCGGCCACCATCAGGTGCGGATCGACGTGCTGTTCTTCGAGCACTGAGCCGACGACGTTGAACAGATACGTTGGGATGACTTTGCTGTCGATGCCGGCTGAGTCCATAGGCGCAGGATTGTATCGTGTCTGTGGCGAAAGATGACAACGAGATGGCGGCGTAGGAGGTTTTGGCGCACCGTCGGGCGACCCTAATATTTCCGCCGAATCGTCGAGTGGCGCGCTGGCCCGCGCCACCATCCGTCGATCATGGGGAGCAGAATGAAAAAAAGTCTCATCAGGCGTTCCGTCGTTCCGTGCGCGGTGGCATTGACTTGTCTCCCGGCGGGCGCAGCCGGCGCACAGGAAGCGGCACCGGGATTCGAGGAAGTGATCGTGACGGCGCAAAAGCGCTCGGAAAACGTGCAGAACGTGCCGATCTCCATCAGCGCCATTGCCGAAAGTTTCATTCAGGAGGTCGGCGCCCAGAGCGTCAACGACCTGGGGCTGTACACGCCGGGCCTGGAAACGCGGGTGACCCAGCCCACGCAGCCGGCGTTCAACATCCGCGGCATCACCACCAACGACTTCGGCATCGGCGCCGATCCTGCCGTTGCGGTTTACGTCGACGGTGTTTACGCCGGACGCTCCGGCGCCGCGATGACCGCGTTCCAGGATGTCGCCCGGGTCGAAGTGCTGAAGGGGCCGCAGGGAACGTTGTTCGGCAAGAACGCTGCCGCCGGCGCCTTGCACATCGTCAGCAACACGCCGACCAACGAGCTCGCCGGCACCGTCAACGTCAGCGCGGGAAATTACAACCGTCGTACCGTCGAAGCTACGTTTAACGCGCCGCTCGCGGACAACCTGTTCCTGCGCGTCAACGCGCTCGACAACCAGCGCGATGGTTATCGCCGCAACCTGGCGACAGGCCGGAAGCTCGCCGACGAAAATAACAACGGCGTGCGCGCGGCATTGCTCTGGCAAGCCAGTGCCAGCACCAGCGCCACGCTGCGGATGGAATATCTCGATGTCGACCAGGATTCATCGATCGGTTATGGATTGCTCAACGGCGGCGATCCGTACGGTGACGCGTCGATCGATGCGCCGGTGCGCGAGGCGCTGCATCTCGCCGGCGGCTCACTGACCGTCGAGTCGGATCTGGGCGCAGTAAATCTCACATCGATCACCGCTGCTCGCGAGTTCGGCAGCCGAAATCTGCGCGACGAGGACGGCACCGCGATCTTCCCGTTGTACTTCACCTCGGAGAACATCGAAGAAAACCGCTTCGTCAGCCAGGAGCTGCGGCTGGTCTCGGATACTTCGTCGAAGTTGCGCTGGACGGTCGGCGCGATGTACTCGCGCGAGCGCGGCCAGCAGGACTCGGCGTTGAATTTCTCCACCGACCTGGTCGATCGCCTGTTGTTGGGCAGCGCGGCCGTGGCGGCCGGCCTTGATTTCTACAACGCAGCGTTCGGAACCAACTACACCGCGGCGAGCGCGCCGGCAGGATTCGGTTGGGACATCGTGCTCGATCCCACCGGCGACAACATCATGAACTGGGGTACGCCGCTCGCCGCCGGTCAGTCCGTGCTGGGCGGATACTTCCCCGAAGACGCACATGCGGATCTCACCAGCACGAGTGCAGCCGTGTACGGTGACGCGACATACTCGCTGACGGATGAGACCGATGTAACAGTGGGCCTGCGTTACACGCGCGACGAGAAAGACTTCACGCTCACCGTGGTGCCGAATCAATTCGGCTTCGGCGTGGTGTACACGACCACGCCGGGGGTGATGCAAACGAAGTCGTGGAGCAACCTCAGCTCGCGCGTCGTGCTGAGCCATCGCTTCAACGAAGACACGATGGCTTACGGCAGCTACGCCACTGGCTACAAGGCCGGCGGCTTCAACTCCATCCAGCTGTCGAATCCGTTCGATGAGGAAAACGTCACCAATTACGAAATTGGTTTGAAGTCGATCGTGTTCGAGAAGCTGCGCTTCAACGCGGCGCTGTTCTACTACGATTACACCGACCTGCAGGAGTTCGTGACGGTGGCGAATCCCGACACGGGCATCAACGAGCCGCGGATTCGCAACGAGGATGCGGAAGGCCGCGGCGCTGAAATTGAAACGCAGTGGCGCGTGCTGCCGGAGATGACATTGAGCGCCGCTTACGCGTATCTAGACACCGAGATCACCAAGTTCGCGCTGTTCCCGAACGAGACGGCTGCGGATGATCGCACCGGCCAGCCGCAGTCTGCGGTCGCCAAACAAAAGCTCAATCTGGGCGCGGAGTACACGCTGGGATTGCAGAACGCGGGGAATCTGAGCTTTCGCGTCGGCTATACGCACGTCGGTCGTCGTCACACGCAGGGTCCTGGCGGCGCCACGCCGGAAGCGCAGGCGCTGATGGCCATGTATCGCGGCGATCTCGACGATCCGTATCAGAACGTCGACGCACGCATCACTTACGGCGATCCGCGCGATCGCTGGCACGTGGCACTGTTCGGTCAGAATCTCACCAACGAGAAATATCTCTATTCGCTGGGTGGACTCGCGGCCGGCATCGGTGCGCCGATTGCGGATCGAGCGCCGCCGCGCTTTTACGGCGTAGAAGCGGCGTACAGCTTCCATGCTGGCCGCTGAGGTCTGCGCCGTGCGTGCGCCGGTTGTGACTCTAGCGATCGCTCTGCTGTGCGCGAGCGCCGGCGCAATCGCAGATAACAGAACCGAAGAGCTCTACTCGATCTACTGCTCTAGCTGTCACGGCGTGAAGAACGCCGAAGCGCCTGAGGCGTTCAACGTTTCGGTGTGGCAGAAGCGGCTGGCGAAGGGCACCGACGCCGTGGTGGCCAATGCCATCAAAGGCATCGGCAACATGCCGCCGCAGGGCACGTGCTTCGAGTGTGCACCGGCAGACCTGCGCAATCTGATTCGATATATGTCGGGCGCACAATGAATCTGTCGAAGCCGAGATTGAATCGGCGCGAGGCGCTCAAGGCAGTGGCACTGGGAGTCGCGGCGCATTCGCTCGCTGGCTGCGGCGGCGGCGGAGAGCCCGACGCCTCGCATGCGCAAGCGAAGATCGATGAGAACGGTGTACTGCCGTGGAGCAACTGGTCTGGCAATCAAACGTGTCAGCCGGCGCACCGCGAAGTGCCGCACACTGAGGAAGAATTGTGTGAGCTGCTGAAGCGCTCCACAGGAAAGATTCGCTTCGTCGGTTCGAGCCACAGCTTTTCGCCGCTCGTGCCCACGTCGGACACGTTGGTGTCGCTGGCAGCGCTGCGCGGTGTGATCTCCGTGGATGCGCAAACAGGTGAAGCGTCAATATGGGCCGGCACGCGCCTCGCGCAGATCGGTGAGCCTTTATGGGAGCAAGGCCGCGGGCTGTTCAATCAGCCAGACATCGATACGCAGGCGCTTGCCGGCGCCATCGCCACGTCGACCCACGGCACCGGAGCCACGCTCGGCTCGCTGTCGAGCGAAGTCACGCGACTTCGATTGATCACGGCTCAGGGAGAAATCTTGGAATGCAGCCGCGGCCGAGACGAAGATTTATTCAACGCCGCGCGAACCAGCTTCGGTGCGCTCGGCGCAGTGAGCCAGGTCGGCATGCGAACGCGTGCCGCGTACAAGCTTCGTGAACGCACGTGGATGATGCCGCTTCAGGAAGGGCTCGAACGCGCCGCTGAGCTGCGCGATGAGCATCGGCACTTCGAAATGTATGCGCTGCCTCACGGCGATTACATTCAAGGCATCACGGTCGACGAGACCGACGAGCCGGACTCGCCCGAGGGCGCGGTGAACAATTCGGAAGCCGAGTTCCGCAAAGTTGCGAAGGCGATCGATGCGCTGCCGTTCCTGCGTTCGGTGATCATCAACTTCGCCGCCGGCACGGTCGATCCGGGCGAGCGCATCGGCCGCAGTTATAAAATCTTCGGCAACGTGCGTAACACGCGCTTCAACGAGATGGAATACACGGTGCCGGCCGAGCATGGTCCCGCGTGCCTCGCAGAGATCCTCGATACCATCGAGCGCAAGGACATCGATGTGATCTTCCCGCTGGAATATCGTTACGTGAAAGCGGACGACGTCTGGCTCAGTCCGTTCTACCAGCGCCACGGCTGCACCGTCAGCTGTCACAACTTTCACGATCGCGATTACAAAAAGTATTTCGCGGCTATCGAGCCGATCTTCTGGAAGTACCAGGGACGGCCGCACCCCGGCAAGATCCATACGCTGGAAGCTAAACAACTCGCGGAGCTGTATCCGCGCTGGAACGATTTCCTGCGCATTCGCCGCGAGCTCGACCCGCAAGGACGCTTTGTGAACAATTATCTGCAACGGGTATTCGGAGCGATGTCGTGAAGCGCCGAAACCTGCTATTGGGACTGGCTGCTGCGGGCATCGGAGCTGCATGGCTTTTGAAGCCCGACGACGTCGGCGCGCCGTATTCGCCGTACTTCAAAGCATTGAATGAGCTGTTGAAGAAGGACGGTCCGTACCGTCCGACACTGCTGATCGATCTCGACCAGCTGGACAAGAACATCGCAGCGCTGCGCAGGATCGTTCCTGCGCACGTGGCCCATCGCATCGTCGCGAAATCGCTGCCGAGCTCGCCGCTGCTGAACTACATCATCGAGCGCACCGGCACGCAGCGTCTGATGGTGTTTCACGAAGCGTTCCTGAAACAAACGGCGGTCGACTTCCCGAACTCGGACGTGCTGATGGGCAAGCCCATGCCGGTGAAGGCAGCAGCGGCGTTCTATGGTGAGTTTGCCCAGGCCCGGGTCGCCAGCGGCACGACGTTCGATCCGCAACAGCAATTGCAATGGCTCATTGATACGGACGAGCGCCTCGCGCAATACCAGCAGCTCGCGACCACGCTCGGTACTCGCATGCGCATCAACATCGAGCTCGATGTCGGCCTGCATCGCGGCGGTTTGCAAACACCCGACCAGTTGCAGCCGCTGCTCGATCGCATCATGGCCGATCCGGACCACCTGGAATGGTCCGGGTTCATGGGCTACGACCCGCACGTCGTCAAGCTGCCGCGGGTCGTCAAGTCGCCGCAGACCGCGTATGCGCAATCGCAGGCGATCTATCGCAGCTTCATCGCCTGGGCCGCGGGCCGCTATCCGCAGATCGATGTTTCGAAGCTTTGTTTGAATGGCGCCGGCAGCCCGAGCATGCTGCTTCATCGCGACGGCAGTGTGATCAACGATCTCTCGGCGGGCTCGTGCCTGGTGAAGCCCACCGACTTCGATATCCCCACGCTGGCGGACTTCGAGCCCGCGGCGTACATCGCGACGCCAGTCCTGAAGCGCTTGAGCGGCATCGAGCTGCCGGGGCTGGAGTCGCTCCGAAACCTGGCCCCTCGCTGGAATCCAAACTGGCAGCAAACCTATTTCATTTACGGCGGCAAGTGGTCCGCCAAAGTCGAATCACCCGCGGGATTGCGCGGTAATGGCCTCTACGGAACGAGCAGCAATCAGGAGATCGTGAACGGTTCCCGTCTCACCCAACTCGAAGTAGACGACCACCTGTTTCTCCGGCCCACGCAAAGCGAAGCGATATTTCTGGAGTTCGGCGACCTGCTCGCCGTACGTGGCGCAGAAATCGTTGCCCGCTGGCCGGTGCTTACCCAGTAGAGCCGAACGTGATGAAAGGTTCGCGACGAGGCCTGTTTCCGGCGCACTTCCAGTTTGGTGCGGCGACATCGGCATATCAGATCGAAGGCGGGACCCGCGTCGACGGGCGGGGGCGCTCGATCTGGGACGAGTTTTGCAGCTCGAAAGCCAGGATTCGCGGCGGCGACACCGGCGACCGCGCCTGCGATCATTACTTTCGCTACCGCCAGGATGTGGCGCTGATGCGCAAGTTGGGATTGCAGGCTTATCGCTTCTCGATTGCCTGGCCGCGGGTGTTTCCCAACGGCCGCGGCTCGCCGAAGCGGGCCGGGCTGGATTTTTACAAACGACTGGCGGACGAGCTGCTCGCTGCCGGCATCACGCCGTTCGCGAGTTTGTTTCATTGGGACATGCCGGCGGCGTTGATGCAGCGATACGGCGGCTTTCTCGACCGGCGCGCCGCCACCGATTTCGCCGACTACGCGCAGCTCGTCGTGCGTGCGCTCGGCGATCGAGTGAAACATTGGATCACGATCGACGATCCGTTCGAGCATGCGTGCTTGGGCTACGCAACCGGAACACATGCGCCCGGCCTGCGCCGGCCGTGGTCGTATCCAACTGTCATGCATCACCAGCTGCTCGCGCACGGCATGGCGGTGGAACGCATTCGCTACGAATGTCCCTACGCTCAAGTCGGCATCGCGCTGAGCCTGACGCCGGTGCATCCATCGATCGAAGGCGATCCGGAAAAGAACCGGATTGCCGCGCGCACGGCCAACGATCTCAGGAACTTCATCACGCTGGATCCGCTGCTGCGCGGCTGCTATCCGGAAGATCTCAGCCAGCGCCTGCGCTGGTTCATGCCGGACATGGAGCACGACGATCTGAAGCGTATCCAGGCGCCGCTGGATTTCATCGGCATCAACAACCATCGGCGCGAGCTCGCTCACCACAGCCGCTGGATGCCATTTCTCAACAGCCGGATCGAGGGGGGAGGAAACATTGCGGAAAGCGAATTCACGCGGGACGGCGTGCAGTACACGTCGATGGGCTGGGAGGTCCATCCGCCGGCGCTTCGTGAAGTGCTGGCGTGGCTACACTGGGATTACGGCAATCCACCCGTGTACATCACCGAAAACGGCGCCGCCTTCGACGATTCATTGAGCGACGGCGCGATTCACGATCCCCAGCGGATCGCCTATATCGCGGCTCATCTGCTGGAAGTGCAGCAGGCGTTGCGGGACGGGGCGGATGTGCGCGGCTATTTCGTGCGCTCGCTGCTCGATGGCTTCGAGTGGACGGCGGGCTATTCCAAGCGCTTCGGCATCGTGCACGTAGACCATGACACGCAGGTGCGCACGATCAAGTCGAGCGGCCTGTGGTATGCCCGACAGATTCGAGCTCACATCGCCGCCCACGAAGACGCGACTTACTACGCCACGACGTGAGCGTCAGGCGGTGATGCGCATCGGCTCCGCTACCGCCCGGCGGTTGCTGGCGCGTCGCAGATATTCCAGCTCGGCCAGCGCTTCATCGACCGGGCGCGGCGGTGACAGCGCGAAGCCCTGCGCGTAGTCGATTCCGAGCGTCTGCAACTTTTCGCGGACGGAATCCTGCTCGACGCGGCCCGCCACCGTTTCGATGTGCATGCTCGCCGTCATGCTCGCCACGTCGCGGAGCAAAGATTCGGAGCGGCGATTGGTGGTGACGTCGCGAACCAGCGGTCCATCGATTTTCACCGAGCTGATGTGCAGCCGGCTCAGCGCTGCCAGCGTGCCGGTGCGGGCGCCGAAATGATCCAGCGACAGCTTGCAGCCGGCGGCGCTGACGCGATCGGCGAACGATTCCACCGCGGCGGGCTTTTCCAGCGCTGTGGGCTCGGCGACTTCAAACATCAGCAGGTCGGCCGGCACTTCACATTCGGCCAGCTCCGAGACCACGAAGTCGGCGAAGCCCGGCGTGATCAACGATTGCTCGTCGACGTTGATACAAAATTCCACGTTGCGGTCCGGCAGCAGCTCGGCGTGGGCGCTGAGTGCGTGCAGCGAATGATGCACGACCCAGCGATCGATTTCCGGCATCAGGCGGTTGTTGCGCGCCACGTCCATGAACGATTCCGGCGTGTAGATCGAGTCGCGGTTCTGCATCCGCAGCAGCACCTCGAAGCGAGCCGAGCGGGAATGCCGGCGCAGCGGCGAGATTCTCTGTGCATACAACCGGAAGTTGCCCTCTGCGAGTGCGCTCCGGATTTGCGACGGCGTCGCGTGGTTTGCAAACAGCGAACCGCACGAGGCGCAGGCACGCTCCAGATCCATGGTCGTGAAATCGGGCAGGGTCCGATCTCTGAACAGCAGCATCACGCCGACCACCTTGTCGTTCACGTCCAGCACCGGGGCGGCCGCGATCTTGAACGGCGCCGTCATGCTGGTGCGATTCACCATCGTCGGCTGGCGCTTGGCCGAAACCCACTTGAACAAGGCGACGTGGCAGCTCTGCACGGCCGCGTGTATCGACAGATCGGATTCATTTTCGGAGATCCGGCAGTTGCGACTGATCCGATCGGCTGGGATGACCAGCGTCGCGAATGAGCATGCAACCTCGGTGGTGGTCTGTCGCAACACGTGATCGTAGATGTCGCCGGTCGGCGGTGCCGCCGGCGCCACGGGCGCTGCAACCGTTGCGGACTTGGGGCTGGCGAGCTGGGGTACCGGCGTGGGCACGGGCGCCAGTTGGTTGACAGAATGTCTGTAAACATCCAGCACCGGGGCCAGCAATCGCCGAGTCAACTGGGACCTGCCAGGCTCGCTCGCCGCCAGGGCGGTTCGACACACGACGCCCAGCAGGCCGGCGAGCTTGCCGTTCTCACTGCGGACGGCGAACAGAATAAACGTTTCGCGCGCATCGCCGATCGGCATGGACGCCACGTCTTCCTCGAACGGGGCGCGTTCGGACATGAGCTGAATGACGGCGCCGCGCAGCTCCGGCTCTTCCATGCCATCGCTGATCCAGCTGGGCTGGCTGTCCCCGTCGTAGAACAGCACTTTCCTGACCAGCGGCGCGATGGTGCGAATCAGCTTCGCGTAGCTTTCGAATGGAATAGTCATGAGTGCGCGAGTCATGCTTGTTCTGGGTGCTCGATAACGAAAGATCCCTCTCCCCAACACTTCTTCGCACAGCTGCGCCGAGTAGATCTGCGCGGGTGTAAAACAAAACAATCGACGGCTGACTGCCGGATTTCTGCATCCTTCTGCGTGGACGCGCCGAACCTGCTTGGTGAATTCGGTACTAGCCACGGAGCCACCACCTTGAACGAAACAGCTGTCTCGCGTCTACGCACGCACGGAATAATCGCCCTATGTATGGGAGCCGTCCTTTCAGGTTGCGGCGGAGGAGGCGGGGGCTACGGCAATAACAACAACAACACACCGCCGCCGAGTTCGACCACGCCGCCGCCGTCCAGCGGCAACACGATGACTTTGTTTCAACAGGTTCAGGCTAACGTGCTGACGCCGAACTGCACCGGCTGCCACGTGGGCGCGAATGCGCCGCAGGGCCTGCGGCTGGATGCGGCCAATAGTTATGCGATGCTCGTGAACGTCGCCAGCACCGAGATGCCGACGCTGCTGCGGGTGAAGCCCGGCGATCCGGATAACAGCTGGCTCGTTCAGAAAATCGACGGTCGCGCGACCATCGGCGGCCGCATGCCGCTCGGCCGGGCCCCACTTCCGCAGGCGAGCATCGACCTGGTCCGTTCATGGATCGCCGCTGGCGCCACGATGAACTCCGCCGACGATGGCCGGTTCAGCATTCAGTCGACCATCCCGGCGGCCGGTGAAGTGAGCATCGCCGCGGTCAACGAATTCCAGATCATCTTCAGCTCCGAGATCGACCCCTCGCTGGTGAGTTCGGCTGCAATCAGCATCGAATCGAGCGGCGGCGACGGCAGCTTCTCCGAAGGCAACGAATCCATCCTGCCGCTGGCCGACGTTCGCGTGTCCCCGGCGAATGCCCGTGTGCTGTTGGTCCATCCGGCCGCGCCGCTCGCCGGCGATGACTTCCGCTTGGTCATCGACCAATCTTCCGGCATCGCACTCGCCGACAACGCCGCCCGCACGCTGGACGGCGACAACGACGGCTCCGCCGGCGGCGCCTTCAGCCTGGTCTTCCACGGCGCAGCCCTGGACGCCCGCTGATCGTCGATGTTTCCTACCGGCCGCGGGATCGCAAGATCCCGCGGCCTTTTCCTTTTAATGCTTCCGTGCTTGAAAGGGGCGCCGAAGATATCCGCACCCATGCAACGCGACGTTCATCTCAGCGTCGCGTCGGCGCCAGGAACCGGACATGCCACTTTGGAAATACAGCGCGGCCGCGGTTGCGCTGGCTTGTGCGCTATTCCGGTTGGGTATGATGGCGACTTCAATCTCCAAGCGTATGTACTGATTCGACGGGTTTGGCTGAGGAGACGACGGCAAATGACTGCAACGGTAGCCGTCTCGGGGCAGGTTGCGAAGGGACTTCGGCCGCGTATACAGCCGTGCCAATCAAGATTTGAGTAGAGTCCTATGTCATTTCCAAATCGACCGGACGCTGAGACGTTGTTTCGCGCGTCGGAGATTTTTGAAGAAGTCGGTGATGCACGAAGTGCCTTCAAATGCGTAACGATTGGCGCCGCGTACAATCATGGCCCCAGCCAAACCAAGCTCGGCTATATGTACGCAGCGGGCATCGGTACCAAGAAGGACTTGAAGCAGGCGGCATATTGGTACGGCCGGGCCTTTCGTAACGGACAGGCGGTCGCCGCGTTCAATCTTGCGATGGACAAAAGAGATCAGGGCGACCGAAAGTCGGCGATAGCTTGGTTTCGGAAGGCCGTTGCGAAGAACTACGGCGACGCATTCGTTGAACTGGCCAAGCTGTACAGCGAACGTCGTGCGACCAGGAGGCAAGCTGTCGACCTGCTGCAGCGCTCCCTTCGAATGGACGCAGAGAATATCTTCGACTCCTCTAGAGAGGAGGCTGAAGCATTGCTCGAGGAGTTGAGAAAAGTTGAGTGACGAACACGTGCGCCACCGCGCCGGAACTTAGCGGTGGATCGCGAGCACAATATTCTCGGTTCTCGTGCGAGATATGTGCAGTCTGCCGATAACGGCGCCGCCATTACTCCCACTGTGGATGTTGTTCCCGGAACCAAAATAGAAATGGTCGATATAGTCCCTTGCCAATCGACCGAACACTCCAACATCTAATAAGAGAGCAAGGGCTATGAAGGGTTATAGAACGATGCTGCCTGGCCTCGCGCTGGGCCTGGCGGCGACTGCGGTGCTGGCGGATCCTGTCGGCGGCGATGTTGATCCGATCAACACGCTGACGTCGGTTACGTACGTCACCAATCTCGACATCGTGGCGGCGAGCGGGCTGACGAATGCCGTGATCGTTTCCGGCACGTTGAATAACAACAGCGAGAACGGCTGGGACCTCACTGTCACCTCCGCGAACGCGGGCAAGCTGCAGAAGGGTGCGGGCGGTGCCGGGCGGGAGATTGCTTATAACAACATCACGTTTGTGGGCACCGGCGGCACGTTGGGCGCGGGCCTCACCAATCCGAGCAATACGACCCGAAACGTTGCGACGGGCGCGGGTGCGGGCGATGTCATCGGCACGACGCACTTCTTTACTCACACAGCGTTCGCCGGCACCGGTACCGCGACATCTGCGACCGTCGATTACACGTTTGAGCTGCGCATCAGCGCGCCGGCAAACACATCGCTGCTGTCCGGCACGTACACGGATACGATCACGCTGACGCTGAACAACGATTCCTGATTCGTGACATGAATCGGTGGCTCAGGCGGGCAGCGCTGCTGCTCGCGGCTTCGCTGTGCCTTTCGGCGCAGGCGCTCGCTTATACCGTGGAGCCGAGCGTGCTCAGGTTGGGGGGCAGTGGCAGCGATTCCAGCGCGTTCCTGCGCTTGTCGAATCGAGCTGCCAAGCCGGTGGCAGTCGAGATCGCGATCAGTGAGTTTGATCGCGATCTCGACGGCCGCGGCGTGATGGGCCGCGACGCGGATGATGAGTTCATCGTGTATCCGGCGCAGGTCATTCTCATGCCGGGCGATGAAACGAGCGTGCAGGTGCGCTGGGTGGGCGAAGGTGTATCTAACGTTGAGCGCGCCTTTGCACTGACGACACGGGAAGTGTCGATCCCGCAGAAGGATCCGGAGCCGGCGGATGTCGGCGAAGGCGCGCGCCTCAATATAAACGTGCTGACGAACTACGACGTGCGCATCTATGTAACGCCGCGCGGGGCCAAGCCCAAGCTGACGGTGGCAGCGACCAACGTTCGAACGCAGTCGGGTGGCGATGTGCTCGAAGTCACGTTGGCGAATCAGGGGACGGCACATCAGTCGTTGCGGGATCTGTCGTTGATTCTCACGCCGCTGGAGCCGAACGGTGCTGTGCTTCGACAGGCTGCTGTGACCTTGGCAGCGAAAGATATCCCCGGCATGAGCGCCGCGTTGCTGGCGGGAGGCCGGCGGCGTCTGCTCATTCCGTGGCCTGCAGGTCTGCCGGCCGGCTCAGTGCGCGCCGTCGTGTCTCAATAGCAGTTGCGCCGGAGCGCGGCCATGCGGCGCGAAACGTTGTCCCGCTTCTGGCCCATCTCCGCGCTGATGTTTCATGCGGTCGCGGCGTCGGGTGCTGCGCCTGCGGAGTCTGCTACCAGCGCGAGCACGCGCGAAGAGCTGTTCCAACTCGTTTTCAAACGACCGCCGCCGCCGATTCCGGTGGAGAGCTACGTCATCGTGGTCGTCGACGGCTCGCTGCGCCAGAAGATGCGGGCGGAGCTGTCACCCGATGGTCAACGCATTCTCCTGGAAGGCAAGTCGCTGGCTGCGTTGTTGTCGCAGGTACTGCGACCGGAGCTGATACAGCAGCTTCAGCAGAGCATCGATGTGCGTGGATTTCTGGATCGCACCGCTGTCGAGCAAGCAGGAGTGACGGTCGCCTTCGACGCCCGCTCGTTCGAATGTTTGCTGACGACCACGCCTTCGCTGCGTGCGCCACGAATGTTATATATCAGCCCGCCGCCGGTGGATTCCTTCGCGGTCGAGGCGGTCCGTCCCGCGTCGGTGTCCAGCTTCCTCAATTTCAACGTCAAGGGCACGGACCGGAAGACCACGGTTACGAGCGACTCCCGTGATTCGCAGCAGCTGGGTCTTGCGCTCGACGGCGCCGTCAACTTCAACGGCGTGGTGCTGGAAGGCTCGGCGTATGGCGAAATGAGCGAGGCGGCCGCTTTGAATCGCGGCGACGTGCGCTTGGTTTATGACTTGCCGCGACGAGCGCTGCGGTTCACAGCGGGAGATCTGAGTTACCCGGTCGTGGGTTATCAAACACCGCTGCCTGCGGCCGGCCTCGGGCTCTCGACCGACTTCTCATTGCAGCCGCAGGTGCTCACGTACTGGGCGGGCGAGTTCTCGTTCGAGCTGGAACGGCCGGCGGAAGTGAAGATCTTCATGAACGATTCGTTGATCAGCACGCAGCAGCTGCCTGCGGGCGTGCACGACCTGCGCCGCTTCGCGCCGGCCGTTGGTTATAACGATATCGAGGTCGTGATCGACGATGTCGCGGGACGGCGCGAAGTGCTGCATTTCTCGCTCATCCACGATCCAGCGTTG
The DNA here is from genome assembly GCA_946478975.1 of uncultured Steroidobacter sp. The sequence continues at coordinate 4,717 of CAMLEO010000126.1, read as the reverse complement.
TTGGAGAAAGGACGATCGTTGTATTCCTGGAATGCCGGTTTCGCGCGCGAGCTGGAGGATGGCGAGTATCGTTACGACACGAGCAAGCCGGTGTTTTCGGGATCCTACCTGCGAGGCGTGACGGACTCGACCACGCTTGGCGCATATGCGCAGGCGATTAAGGAACGAACACTGCTCGGCGTTCAGGCGTTGCAGGCGCTGCCGATCGGCACGTTACAGTTGAATTCTGGCGTGAGTCGCACGCGTCAGGGCGAGTGGGGCAGCGCTGCGAGATTGTCTTTGACGACCAGCGCGGCGCGAGGCGGTCCGCAGTCGTATCTCTCCGTCGAATACCTGGCCAAGACCTTTAACGCAACGGATGGATTTCTGCTCGGGTTGCGTGATGCATGGAATGTTCAAGCTTCGATGGCCATGCCGCTGCGGCAGGGCTGGACCGGCAGGCTCAGCGCCAACTACTTCTCCGCCCGCGAGCGGGACGGTCAAGATGTATATGGCGGTTCGGCGACGCTGTATCGCAGATGGGGCCGCTACGTCACTGGCAGTTTGTCACTGAGGCATCGACGCACGCTCGATGCGGAAACCGATACCGAGGTGCTGTTCGGCGTCAGCGTGAATTTCACCAATTCCACCGGCAGCTATTCCGCGGCGAAGGAGTTGGAGAGCGATCGTGTGAACGCGCAGTGGAATTCGATCGGACGCAGCCGGCTCTCGACGCCCTATGCATTCGCGCTCGCGAGAACAGGGGAGGACCTGCGCGAGTACCAGGGCGGCGGCGGTTATTGGGGTAATCAAGGCATGGTCGAAGCTTCATTTCTTCGCAGCGAGCTGGATGCGCCGAAGGGCGCCAACCTGCGTGAGGAGGCGACGGTGCGGTTGCAAAGCTCGCTGGCATTTGCCGACGGAACATTCGCGCTGGCGCGACCGGTCCGGGAAAACTTCGCCATCGTGACCGGCAAGGAAGGGCTCGAAAACATCGATATGAAAGTCGATCCCGACAGTCGCGGTCAGAGTCGAGCGCGCTCGGCGCGGCTGGGGCCGGCGGTCATTCCCGATCTCTCCAGTTATCGAGTCCGCAACGTGCGGGTCGAACCCGTGGATCCGCCGCTCGGCGCCACCCCGGACAATATGACTTTTCAACTCGCGCCGACGTACAAGAGCGGCGTGTTGCTGAAGGTCGGCAAGGAGCCGCAGATTCTCGCGGTCGGCCGGCTCGTCGATGCGCTCGGCGCGCCGATCTCGTATCTGCCTGTTGAGATCCGCCGTGTGGATGGCGCCAGCGCTGCGTCGATCGAGACCTTCACCGGCAAGAACGGCAGTTTTCAAGCGCCGGATTTGAAGCCCGGCAAGTATGAAATCCACCTTGGTGACGCGCACTGGGCCAACGTCACCGTCGATGTTCGCCCAAGCCCCGATGGAATGTGCCGCCTGGGCCGCATCGTCGTGCCGCCCGGACCTTGAGACTTGCGATCGGGTTACGTGCGCAATATCACTATCAGGGTAGTGACCGAGACGCTGATGGCCCAGAACGCCGAGTAGGCGATGGCCATGACGAGCAGGTTGAACAGCGTTTTCAGAACGCCGCAGTCATAGACTCGGCGGATCGCAAGAAAAAGATAAATCGCCGACCAGACCAGCAGCACCGTCGACAGCCATCCGGAAACGTCGAACGTGTTCGGGCCGAGCACGGCCGTGACCGCGCCGGCGAGCAGAAAGAACAATGCGCCCACCAGGTAATAGAACGACTGGAAGTGCAGCACGAAGACCAGGTTCTCTACATAAAGCGGCCGCCGCCGTCGCTGCAGCCAGTACTGGACCAGGGCAACGAGCGGCAGCACCACGAACATCACTTTGGGAAACAATCCCAGTACCGCGTGCTCCAGCACGCGGCCATCGTCGCTTTGCGCGCGAACGCACGACCCCTTGATGTCCGGAAACATTCCCGACAGCCAGTGCAGCTGTTGCGCCATCTGCGCGCAGCTCTGCGGACCGAATTCGGCGCCGTTCATCTTCCTGATCACCAGGTGCGACGCGAACATCGAGGACAGCAGGAAATAGATGAGCGAGATCACCAGGTACATACGAAACGGCGGCGCATAGTGCTTGCGGCGCCCGGCGAGATACTGTTCGGTCATCGCACCGGGACGAAACAGCAGCGGCAGCAACGTCCGCCAGAACGTGGAATCGAAGTGCAGCAGCCCTTCGACGACCTCCTCGAAAAAATGCCGCACCGTGAGCTGCGTGTGACCGTCCTGCCCGCAGCTGGCGCAAAAGCGTCCACCGAGCGGAGCATCGCAATTCGCGCACCTGGAGTGCTGAGACGCGCTGGATTCTTGTTGTGTCATGGTATGGGCACGCACGCTACTGGTTGCAACGACGACCGTCAACGAGGGGCGGGAACGGGCCGGCAGCTCGTGACATCCAATGACATGCCGGAGCGCTACGCTTCAATTTGTCGGGAGATTCGCGATGAAAAACTCAGTCGCCGGCTTCGCGGCGGTATTTCTTCTCGGTGCGGGGGCGGCGTGGGCCGCGGACAAAGGGCCGAACGATGCCCAGATCGCCGCGATCGTAGTGACCGCCAACCAGGTGGACATCGATGCGGGCAAGCTCGCGCTGACCAAAGCTTCGTCCGCGAAGGTGAAGGATTTCGCGCAGCTGATGATCACGGATCACAGCGGCGTGAATAAAGCCGCCACCGATCTGGTGACCAGGCTGAATGTGAAACCCGAGCCCAATGCCACCAGCGACAGTCTCAAGAAGGGAGGCGATGACAAGCGTGCCAGCTTCCAGAAGCTCAGCGGGGCTGAGTTCGATCGCGCGTATGTGGATAACGAGGTGGCCTATCATCAGTCCGTGCTCGATGCGGTCGACCAAACGTTGATTCCGAGCGCGAGCAATGCAGAGTTGAAAGCGCTGCTGGTCAAGGTGCGTCCGGCGTTCGTCGCTCACCTGGAGCATGCGAAGCAGCTGCAGGCGTCGTTGAGGCAGAGCGGTGCTTAGGCGGTTGATCGAGGCTTTGGTGCTTGCGGCGCTGCTGGTTGTCAGCAGCGCCGGGGCCGCCGGGCCGGATCGCACCGTCAGGATTGTGACCATGCAATTCTCGCCGGCGGAACTTGTGGTCGAGCGTGGGAGTCGCATCGTGTGGGTCAACGACGATCTGTTCCCGCATACGGTGACGGCCGTGGACCAGGCGTTCGATTCCGGCTCCATCGCTGCCGGCGCGTCGTGGACTTATGTCGCAAGCCAGCCGGGCACTCATATATATGTGTGTGGGCTGCACCTCACGATGAAGGGGAGGTTGATCGTTCAATGAACGCACCGCATACCGTCCCAACGGCCGCTGCCGGCGACCTCGCACTGGTCGAGAGAATTCTGGCCGGCGATCGCTCGGCGTTTGCCGACTTGATGCGGCTTCACAATCGTCGTTTGTATCGGCTGGCTCGCGCCGCGCTGCGAAGCCCGACTGAAGCCGAAGATGCGTTACAGGAAGCGTATCTGCATGCGTACCAGTCGCTGAGCCAGTTTCGCGGCGAGGCTTCGTTGTCGAGCTGGTTGTCGCGGCTAGTGCTCAACGAATGTTTCGGCCGCCTGCGTCGACACAACCGCCGCCAGAATGTCGTGCCCATCGTCAGTTCACCCGCGGAGATCGATTCAGTGGCAGACCTCGACAGCGACTTGCCTGACCAGGCGGCGGCGCGGACCGAGATGCGCGCCTTGATCGAAGCGAAGCTGGACGAGCTGCCGGAGGACTTTCGGATCGTGTTCGTGTTGCGATCCATCGAGGAGATGAGCGTCGAGGAAACGGCGCAGACATTGGATATTCAAGAGGCCACGGTGCGCAGTCGTCACTTTCGTGCCAAGAGCCTGCTGCGCGAAAGTCTGGCGCGTGAGCTCGATCTGGCGGAACGCGATGTTTATGAGTTTGGCGGCGCTCACTGCGATCGGATGGTCGAGCGCGTCATGAGCCGGCTGCCATAAAACCTTTTGTCACTCGTGGGTCGGCGGCCACATCGACGCATCGATGGTGGCTCGATACGCGTGCCAGGTCGCGTGACCGATGAGCGGCAGCAGGACGATGAATCCAACCAGCATCGTCGCGAATCCAGCGAGCACCGTGATCAGGATGATTGCGCCCCACACGGCCATGGCGAACTTGTTACGCAGTGTGGCGTTGATGCTCGTTACAACGCCGGTGACGGCGTCGGTGCGACGATCGAGCAGCATGGGCAACGAGAAGGCCGTCGCGGCGAACACAATCGATGCAAACACGGCGCCGACCGCGGAGCCGAATCCGAAGAAAGGAATGAGCTCGCGCCAGGTCGGAAATGCGGTCTCGGGTCTGAAGACACTCATGATCGTAGCGGCACGCGCCCAGACGAGCAGCACGATCAACAAACAGATGCCGAGCACCAACGTATCGCGTAAGTGCACGCGACCTTCACGCAGACTGTACGAGAGCGTCGGCCGGCGACCGATTTCGAGCTGATAACTGATCGAATACAGACCCACCGCGAGGAACGGCCCGATGAAAACAAAGCCGCTCGCCAGCCCCAGATACAACGCAATCAGCCCGAGCTGCCACGTGAGAACCGCGATGGCCATGCTGAGCAGCGTGAGCAGAATGCCGTAGAACAAGCTTTGCAGCGGCGCGTGGAGAATGTCGCTCCAGCCTGCTCGCAACCACGTGAAAGGAGCCGTTGCCGACAGCATGCGACAG
>CAMLEO010000125.1 GCA_946478975.1 uncultured Steroidobacter sp. | reverse complement strand
TAGCCGACGCCCAGTCGCGCGCGACGATGCACCGGAAGCTTGGAGATCTCCTGATCGTCGATCAGGATCCGGCCGGCATCGTTCGGCACCAGGCCGACGATCATGTAGAACGCGGTGGTCTTGCCGGCGCCGTTGGGGCCGAGCAGGCCGACCACTTCGCCGCTCGACACTTCCAGCGACAGGCTCTTCACCACCTGTCGCGACCGATATTTCTTGGCGAGGCCCTCGACGCGCAGGCAGGTCATGCGCCGCCGCCATCTGTGGCCAGCCGCTGCTCGTCCGCGCGCTGCTTGGCAGGATCGTCGTTGAACGTCGGTTCGACGACCGCAGCGGAGCCGTTCGCGGCCCCGGAGCTGCTCTTCGGCTTGGCGCCGCTGCCCGGGCGAATGATGCCGCGGACTCGGTTGGATGAGCCGCCTGGATTGATCTGCACGCGCTCGTCGCGAATGCTGTAGATCACGACATCGCCGCGAAATTCGTCCTTGCCGTTGCTGAACCACACCTGGTTGGAGAGTTTCACGACGCCGCTGTTGAAGTCATATTCGATGATGCCGGCACGGCCGCGCACCTGGCGATTCGCGGCTCCGGCAATCTGCTCGAAGCGGGCCGGCGCGCCTTCGATGCGCGCGTCGGCGAATTGTCCGTTCACGACTCCGGCGGTCGCGAGATCGGAAAACAAATCTGCCTCCGCGGTCCGGATGCGCACGCCTTTCTCGAACGTCCAGCGGCTGCTTTCGGCGCGCACGTTTTTTCCCTTGGCGGTCTGCGCTTCGATCGACGAAGGCCCCTGCATCACTCGCACGTTACCGCGCAGCTCCAGCGTGTCGCTGCGAAAGTCCGAGCTGAGAACGTCGGCGCTCCAGGTGTAGCCCGCGTCGGCGGCGGGTGCCTTGGCCGCGAGCACCGCTGGGCTCGCCCACAGCGTCGCCAGCAGCGCAGCGGTCAGTAGTTTCTTTATGGATGCTGTTGTTTCGGGCATGGCATCAGCTCAGGGAGTACGACGAGTCGACGTCGGTTTCGTCTGCTTCTGGGGCGTCGGCGTCGACCTGGGTTCGGGATCGAACCTGCCGTTCACGGACTCCAGCCGCAGTTTCTCGCTGTTCAAATCGGCGCGCAGGTGCTTCACGACCATCGAATGCGGCCCGAAGCGCACGTGGACCGGCGAGCGCGTCGTGTACGCCACATTCTTCTCGGTGTCGATGGACAATTCGTCGGTGCGCAGAAAAGTGTCGGTGGGCGCGTTGTTCGCCAGCGAGCGCAGCTCCACGTCGCCATCCAGATGGACGACGCGTGAGTTCGGCGGCACCTGGCCGCTCTTCGCGGTGAGCTCCCATTGCCAGTCCGTCGTGCCGTAATAATTCACCCGCACCGACTCCATGTTGATGGCTTCGCCGCGCTGGCTGCGATTCAACCGCTGCTCGATCTGGCGCGCGACCAGTTCGATGCTCGGCGAGCCGTCCTCACGAGTGCGCAGGACCACCGCGTCTTTCAAGTAATAACCAGGCTGATCGGGCAGCTCGTGACTCACCGTCGGGGCGCTGTCGTTGTCGATGAAAGCGCCGTAGCCGATCACGATCGCGGCGAGGGCGGCAGCCAGCGACACCCAGCGCCAGTTCATCCGTGCACCTTGCGACTGACCGCCAGCCGCTGCGTCTCCAGAATCAAGTCGCAGACTTCGCGCACCGCGCCGAGTCCACCGGGCAGCTGCGTAATGTAATGCGCTTGTGACTTCACGCTTTGATGCGCATCGGCGACCGCGACTGCGAGCCGCGAAACTTCCAGCAGCGGCAGATCGGGAACGTCATCGCCGACGCTCGCTACCGCCTGCGGTGTGAGATTCAACAGATCCAGCAACTCGCGCAGCGCCGTGGCTTTGTCTTCGACGCCCTGCCTGATCCAGGTTACGCCCAGCTCGCTCATGCGCTTCTCGACCGCCTTGGAGCGGCGGCCGGAAATCACTGCGACCTGCAGACCGGCTTTGAGCACCTGCTTGATTCCCGCACCGTCGCGCACGTTGAAACACTTCATCTGCTCGCCGCGCGCGGTGAAATACAACCGACCGTCCGTGAGCACGCCGTCCACATCCAGCACCAGCAGCCGGACGTCGTGGGCGCGTTCCACCAGGGTTTCCATGGATTACATCACCCCGGCGCGTAACAGATCATGAACGTTGAGCGCGCCGACCAGCACGTTACGCTCGTCGACCACCAGCAGTTGCGTGATCCGAAACTTTTCCATCAGATGCACCGCCTCGGCCGCGAGCACTCGCGGCGCAATCGTTTTCGGATTGGCGGTCATCACATCGCGCATACGCACCGATTTGATATCAATCGAGTGATCCAGCGCGCGGCGCAGGTCGCCATCGGTGTAGATGCCGAGCACGCGCTGCTGGTCGTCCACGATCGCAGTCATCCCCAAACCCTTGCGGGTCATTTCGAGCAGCCCGTCACGTAATGGCGTGTCCTCGCGGACCATCGGCAGCTGCTCGCCCGTGCGCATCACGTCGTCAACATGCAACAGCAGCCTTCGTCCCAGACTGCCGCCCGGATGCGAGCGGGCGAAATCTTCCTCGGTGAAGCCGCGCGCTTCGAGGACAGCGACCGCCAGCGCATCGCCCATGGCGAGCGTGGCCGTGGTGCTGGCCGTGGGCGCCAGATTGTGCGGGCAGGCTTCCTCCGGAACACTCACATCGAGCGTCGCCGCTGCCGCCTTGGACAGCGTCGATTGGCGCCGACCCGTCATCGCGATCATCGGCACCCCGAGACGTTTGATCACCGGCAGGATGGTGATCAGCTCAGCGGTTTCGCCGGAATTGGAGATCGCGATCACCACGTCGTCGTGCGTGATCATGCCGATGTCGCCATGGCTGGCTTCGGCCGGGTGCAGGAAAAAAGCCGGCGTGCCGGTGCTGGCGAGTGTGGCCGCAATCTTGTTGCCGATATGGCCCGACTTGCCCATTCCGGTGACCACGACGCGGCCGCGGCAGCCGTGCACGAGCCGACAGGCCGCGACGAACTCGTCGTCGAGCCGATGTTCCAGCGCTTGCACCGCAGCGACTTCGGTCGCGAGCACGCGCCGACCCCGCGACAACAGCTGTTCAGCGTCGAGAGTCACGCGCCGGTCCGGTGAGAAGAGGTCGGTAAACATCGCATAACCGAATGATAGCGCGATGCTTTGCTCCGCTGGCCATTTCCTGGTCACGAAACCCTTTCTGCCGCGCCATGATTCGCCACAATTGCGCCGGCGCGGATCGGCTAAGATGGCCGCCCTTTGCCGTGACTCCTTAAAGCGCACCGATGAATGCCGCCGAGGTTCAAACACTGATTCAAAACGGATTGCCGGGCGCGCAGGTGCGCGTCGAATCCGACGACGACACGCATTTCGAAGCGTTGATCGTCGCTGCTCAGTTCGAAGGCAAGCGCATGATCCAGCGCCACCAGCTGGTGTACGCCACCTTGGGACAGCTGATGGGCCGCGAAATTCACGCGCTCAGCATCCAGGCGTTCGCGCCCTCCGAACAAAAGTAGCCATGGATAAATTGCAGATCACCGGCGGCGCGCCGCTGGAAGGCGAAGTCCGTATTTCCGGCGCCAAGAACGCCGCGCTGCCGATTCTCGCAGCGACGCTGCTCGCGGAGACGCCGGTGTCGGTCGGCAATGTTCCGCATCTGCAAGACGTCACGACCATGATCGAGCTGCTCGGTCGCATGGGCGTGAGTGTGACCATCGACGATCGCATGCGAGTCGAAGTCGATGCCTCCACGATCAAAGATTGCGTGGCTCCCTACGAGCTCGTGCGCACCATGCGCGCGTCGATCGTCGTGCTCGGGCCGCTGCTCGCGCGCTTCGGCAAAGCCGATGTTTCATTGCCGGGCGGCTGCGCGATCGGCGCGCGGCCGGTGAATATTCACGTCGATGGTTTGCGAGCCATGGGCGCGGACATTCAGATCGAGAACGGTTATATCCGCGCCAAGGCGAATCGCCTCAAGGGCGCGCGCATCGTCTGCGAAACCGTGACGGTGACGGGAACAGAGAATCTGTTGATGGCTGCGGCGCTCGCCGATGGTGAAACAATCATCGAGAACGCCGCGCGCGAGCCGGAAGTGGTCGACCTCGCGAACTTTCTCACTGCGATGGGCGCGAAGATCAGCGGCGCCGGCACGGATCGCATCGTCGTGCAGGGCGTGGAGCGTCTGACGGGCGCTCACTATGACGTGCTGCCGGATCGCATCGAGACCGGCACGTACCTGGTGGCTGGCGCGATCACGGGCGGTCACGTGCGCATCAAAGGCACGCGGCCCGATCATCTCGACGCGGTGTTGTTGAAGCTGCGCGAGGCGGGCGCTCACATCGAGCTCGGCGATACGTGGATCGATCTCGACATGCGGGGGCAGCGTCCGAACGCCGTGCACATTCGCACCGCGCCTTATCCGGCGTTTCCGACTGATATGCAGGCGCAGTTCGCAGCTCTCAATACAGTTGCCGACGGCGTGAGCGCGGTGACGGAAACGATTTTCGAGAATCGCTTCATGCATATGCTGGAGATGCGGCGCCTCGGCGCGGATATTCGCATCGAAGGCAACACGGCGATCATTCGCGGCATGCCTCATCTGACCGCGGCACCAGTGATGGCAACCGATTTGCGGGCGTCCGCAAGCTTGGTGCTGGCTGGCCTGGTCGCGCAGGGCACGACTGAGATTCACCGCATTTATCACATCGACCGCGGGTATGAGCGCATCGAGGAGAAGCTCGAACAGCTCGGCGCTCAGATCAAGCGCATCGCTTAGCGCGCGCCGCGTGGCGGGCGTTCTTCCAGAGTCGCTTTGAATGTCATGTGCGCCTTGCCTCGCAGGGCGCGAATTTCCAGCTCCGATCCCGGCGTCATCGCGGCCACGCGATTCAGTGCTTCCTGCGCATTCAAGATCGGTTGCCCGTTGAGGTGCGTGACCAGATCGTCGATGCGGATGCCGGCGCGCGCGGCAGGCCCGTTCTGATCGACCGAGCTGATGCGCAGGGCGACGGGCGGATTGATGCCGAGCGCAGCAGCCATGCCGCGAGGTAATTCTTCCGAAGAGACGCCGAGCCAGCCGCGACGGACGCGGCCGTGTTCCAGGATCTGATCCATCACACCGCGCACCATGTTCACGGGAATCGCGAAGCTGATGCCGTCGGTGCCCAATGTTTGCGCGAGCACGGCGGTGTTGATGCCGATCAGCTCCCCATCCGTATTGATCAGCGCGCCGCCGGAATTTCCGAAATTGATCGCGGCGTCGGTTTGAATGAAATCTTCGAAATCGGTGACGCCCAACCGGCCGCGGCCAGTGGCGCTGACGATGCCCTGTGTGACTGTCTGACTCAGGCCGAACGGATTGCCGATGGCGAGCACCACATCGCCCGCGCGCAGCTCGTTGGAGCGGCCCATCGGCATCACCGGCGGATCTTCCAGATCGACGCGCAGGACGGCGAGGTCCGTGTCCGGATCGGTGCCGACGATGGTGGGCGTGGCCACGCGCCCATCCGCCAGTTGCACGCGGATCTGGTCGGCGCCGCGGATCACATGATCGTTCGTGACTAGGTGGCCCTTGGTATCGAGGATGACGCCGGAACCGAGGCTGCCTTCGACGCGCTGGCGGACCTGCGCCGGATTCTGTCGCAACAGAGAACTGCCGACAGCCGCGCCAGCGGCGCCGGGAGTGCTGGAGACGACGCGCGCCGTATAGATGTTCACCACCGCTGGGCCAGCGCGGCTCACGGCGTCAGCAAATGAAGTGCGCACTTCGCGATCGCGAGGCACGTTGGCGACCTGCGCGCTCGGTGCCTGTTGCGCGGGAGGCGCGCTGACGGGAGCTGCGGACGGGCCGGGAGCAGGGCGTACCCATAGCAGGACAGCCGCGATCGCCAGGCCGACGAGCGTCCACTTGAGCAGGAAAAGCAGGTTCTGCGGCAGGCTGGGCACGATGGGTGTACCGACGGCCCCGACGCGGGGCGGGTGGGCGCTTCATAGCGCGCTGAGCGATGTGTGTATAATGCGGAATTCCTTGAACGTTTGAAACCTCGCACCGGACTTCAGGAGTCTTTTCGTCAGGAGTCTGGGGTGACGTGCGCGTGCGAAAGATGCCTCGCGGAGATCGTGGATGACATCAGAAGTATCTGGCTCTAATAAAGATGGGGTCGACGGCGGCCGCCGCCATTTCCTGCTGGTCGCGACTACTGTCACCGGCATTGCCGGTGCCGCGATGACAGCTGTGCCGTTCCTGGCTTCGTGGAAGCCGAGCGCGCGCGCTCAGGCGTTGGGCGCGCCGGTCGAGCAGGACATCAGCAAGCTCGAGCCCGGCTCGATGGTCAAGGTGAACTGGCGCGGCCAGGCGATCTTCATCGTCCGCCGCTCGCCGGAGATGCTGAAGCAGATCGAGGATCCCGCGCTCGCCGAGCGCCTGCGCGATCCGAAATCGGAACAATCCGATCAACCCAAGTACGCCAAGAACGAAACGCGCTCGCTGAAGCCCGACGTGCTGGTGCTGGTCGGCGTGTGCACGCACCTCGGCTGCGCGCCGATGAGTCGTTTCCAAGCGGGTGACGCGGAGCTCGGCGCGGATTGGCCGGGCGGCTTCTATTGCCCGTGCCACGGCTCCCGGTTCGATCTCGCCGGCCGCGTGTTCAAGGACGTGCCCGCGCCACTCAATCTCAAAGTGCCGCCGTACCGCTTCATCAACGATGGCGTGGTGCAGATCGGCGTCGATGCGGAGGCGGCCTGATGAGCGCGACAATGCCCGGACAAGAACGCGGCCGCATGGCCCAGCTGGTCGACTGGATCGATGCGCGCTTCCCGATGACGCGCTTCATGAAGGAGCACGCCAGCGAGTACTACGCGCCGAAGAATTTCAACTTCTGGTACTACTTCGGCTCGCTGGCGCTGGTGGTGCTGGTGTTGCAGATCGTCACCGGCATCTTCCTGACGATGAACTACAAGCCCTCGGCGGCGGACGCGTTCGCGTCGGTCGAGTACATCATGCGCGATGTCGAGTGGGGCTGGCTGATTCGCTACATGCATTCGACCGGCGCGTCGGCGTTCTTCATCGTCGTCTATCTGCACATGTTCCGCGGCCTGATGTACGGCTCGTACAAGAAGCCGCGCGAGCTGGTGTGGATCTTCGGCATGCTGATTTATCTGTGCCTGATGGCCGAAGCCTTCATGGGCTACCTGCTGCCCTGGGGCAATATGTCGTACTGGGGCGCGCAGGTGATCGTGTCGCTGTTCGGCGCGATTCCCGGCATCGGCGAAGGTCTCGTGGAATGGATCCGCGGTGACTACTACATCTCCGACATCACACTGAATCGCTTCTTCGCGCTCCACGTGATCGCTCTGCCGCTGGCGCTGGTGTTCCTCGTGATCGCGCACATCTTCGCGCTGCATGAGGTCGGTTCGAACAATCCGGACGGCATCGAGATCAAGAAGCTCAAGGGTCCGGATGGCCACCCGGTCGACGGCATTCCGTTCCATCCGTATTACACGGTGAAGGACCTGGTCGGCTTCGTGGTGTTCGCGATGGTGTTCGCGCTGGTGCTGTTCTTCGCGCCGGAAATGGGCGGCTACTTCCTCGAGCACGCCAACTTCGATCCGGCCAATGCGCTGCAGACGCCGGAGCACATCGCGCCAGTTTGGTACTTCACGCCGTTCTACGCGATTCTGCGCGCGGTCCCGAACAAACTGCTGGGCGTCATCCTGATGGGCGTGGCGGTGCTGTCGTTCGTGTTCGTGCCGTGGCTGGACCGCTCGAAGGTCAAGTCGATCCGCTACCGCGGCTGGTTGTTCCGCGGCTTCCTGTTCGCGTTCGCGATCAGCTTCCTCGCGCTGGGGTATCTGGGCCTGAAGCCCGCGACGGCGGAATACACGCTGGCGGCGCGGTTCTTCGCGGTCATCTACTTCGCCTTCTTCCTGTTGATGCCCTGGTACACGCGGATCGATCAAACCCGGCCGGTGCCGGAGCGCGTGACCTACCACAGCCACTAAGCAACTGAAGCCATGAAGAAGCCATCTCGTATGAAATTTGGCCGTAGCTTTGTCCTGGGTGTGGCCGGGGTGAGTGCGCTGGCGTGGTCCGCGGTCGGCGCGGCGGCCGAGCACAACAGTGCCATGCAACTGGCGCGCAACGATGTCGGCAATGTGGCGTCGTTGCAGCGAGGCGCGCGCAACTTCGTGAACTATTGCAGCGGCTGCCATTCCGCCAAGTATGTGCGGTACAGCCGGCTGGCGCGGGATCTGCAACTGACGGAAACGCAGGTCGAGCAGAACCTGATGTTCAGCGGTGAGCGTATTCACGACACCATCAAGATCGCGATGCGCCCCGAAGATGCCAATCATTGGTTCGGCACCACCCCGCCGGACCTGTCACTGATTGCACGCAGCCGCGGACCCGATTACATCTACTCGTTCCTGAAGTCGTTCTATGTCGATCCGAGCCGGCCGACTGGCACCAACAACCTGATACTGCCCGGTACTGCCATGCCGCATGTGCTGTGGGAGCTACAAGGGTTGCAGCGGGCGGTTTATGATGGCGAGAGCGACGCGGAGCACAACACGGTCCATAAGAAGTTCAAGGGATTCGAACTGGCGAAGCAGGGCAGTCTCTCGCCGCAGGAGTACGACCAATTCGTTCGCGACACGGTCAATTTCCTCGACTACATCGCCGAGCCGATGCAGCTCGAACGGCGCAATCTGGGAATGCGCGTGATGGCGTTCCTGATTGTGTTCTTCCTGTTCGCCTACTTCCTGAAGAAGGAGTTCTGGAAGGACGTCAAATAGCGTTATTGTGGCGGCGTGCCCGTGTACAGCGGAACGCGCCGCCAGGCGCTAAACGACGTTCGTTCAGAATCACCTCCCGGAGCGTACTACCGTGATGACGCTCTTCTCCCGCGCCGACGACCCCTGGAGCCATCGCACCCGGATCGTTCTGGCTGAGAAGAGCATTCACGTCGAGACCATCGACGTGCAGGGCGGTAACCTGCCCGAAGACCTGCTCGATCTGAATCCGTATCACACGGTGCCGACTCTCGTGGATCGCGACCTGGTGCTGTATGACTCTCGGGTCATCATCGAGTACCTCGACGAGCGCTTTCCGCATCCGCCGTTGATGCCGGTCGACCCGGTGGCGCGTGCGCAGTTTCGCTTGGCGCTATATCGAATCGAGCGTGATTGGTACAGCCTCGCCCAGCAGATCGACGATCCCGCCGATCGCAAGCTCGGCCTGAAAGCCCGCAAGATTCTCCGCGACAGTATTTTGGCGAGCACCGACGTGTTCAAAGCCAAGCCGTATTTCCTGTCGGATGAGTTTTCGCTGGTGGATGCGACCATCGCGCCGATATTGTGGCGGTTGTTGTATTGGGAAATCGATCTGCCGCCGCAGGCGCAGCCCATCACCAAATACGCCAATCTGTTGTTTTCTCGGCCGGCATTCAGGCATAGCCTGTCGCGGGTGGAGCAGGAGATGCGCGCCTGACCCGCGCGGCGGAACGTAAAGATGGCAGATGCACCTATTCGCTCACGCAGACCCTATTTGCTGCGCGCCATGCATGAGTGGATCAGCGACAGCGACCAGACCCCGCACATCGTCGTCGACGCTTCGCTCCAGGGCGTGGAAGTGCCGCGCCAGTATGTCCAGGGCGGCAAGATCATTCTCAACGTCAGTAACCAGGCCACCAGCAATCTGAGCCTGGGCAACGACATGGTGCGTTTTCGCGCGCGCTTCGGCGCCGTTACGCACGATGTGATGGTGCCGATCGCGGCGGTGCTGGGTATCTACGCCCGCGAGACGGGGCAGGGAATGATCTTCTCGGAAGCGGATGCTCCGCCGCCGCAGCCGCCGACTGCGCCTCCGGAAGCACCTGCTGGCGGCCCCACAGAAGTGAAGCGCGCCAAGCCGACGCTGAAGGTCGTCAAGTAAGGCGTTACGGGTTCAAGCGGGTGGCCGTCCAGAGGCCACCGCTGTAGCTGAACTCGTCCTTTTTGGTCAGGGTCCGCTTCCACAGCGCACGGTCGTGAATTCGGCCGGCCCCTTCCGACCACAACTCGATCGTATCGATCCACAGCCGAAAACCGCCCCAATGCGGCGGCCGTGGCACTTCGCCTTGCGCGGCGGGCCCGAGGCCGAGGCGCTGCATGACTTCCCGAACCTGGTCGGTCAGTTTCGTCCGCGACGCCAGCGGCTCGCTTTGTTTGCTGGCCCACGCCCCGATCCGGCTCTCGAACGCGCGCGTCGCGAAGTATTGATCGCTCTCGGGTGCCGGCGAGCGCAGGATCGGGCCTTCGAGCCGCACTTGTCGGTGCATGGCATCCCAGTGAAACACCGTTGCCGCGCGCGGATGCGCTATCAGCTCACGACCCTTGCGGGAATCGTAGTTGGTGAAGAACACCACGAATCCTTGATCCGCGACCAGCCGTTTGCAGAGCACGACGCGCGCCGCGGGCGCACCGTTATCACCAACCGTCGCCAGCACCATTGCGTCCGGATTGGGCTGGACCTGTCGCATGCGCGCCTCGCTGAACCAGCTGGCAAACATGGGCATGGGATCGGCGGGCAGGGGATCCGGGAGCAGTTCGTCGGCGGCCATACACTTTTCGAAGTCTTCTGCGACCAGCGCGGTCGTGCTCATTATGCCACTTCGTTAAGTCTCGGCCCGCACGGTCGCGCGGCTCCTTAAAAGGCTTTAATCTCGCCGACGGTCACCTTTGGAAACGATGAGCCGCATGAGCCTGCAAGAAATCCGCGAACGCCTGTCCGAGCTGGATCGCCAGCTGCTCGCGCTCGTCGCTGAACGCCAGCGGCTCAGCCACGAAGTGGCGGCGGCGAAACAGGCGCAGGGCATGGGCACGCGCGACTTCAGCCGCGAGCGTGAAGTATTGATGCAGGCGCGCGCGACGGCGAGCTCGCTGGGAATATCTCCAGCGCTCGCTGAGTCCGTGCTGCGACTGCTGATCCGCGGCTCGCTGACGACGCAGGAGCGCATCCGCGTCGCTGCCAGCGGGCGCGGCGACGGCAAGACCGCGATGGTGATCGGCGGCACCGGCAAGATGGGCCGCTGGTTCAGCGAGTTCCTGTCGTCACAAGGTTATACGGTGACGGTCGCGGATCCCGGCCGCCGCCCCGACAATCCCGCCTACGCATACATCGCCGACTGGCGCGAGAGCACGCTCGATTTCGATCTGATCGTAGTGGCGACGCCACTGAAGATCGCCAACCAGGTGTTACAACAACTGGCCGCTCGCAAGCCGCGCGGCGTGGTGTTCGACATCGGTTCGTTGAAAACACCGCTGCGCCAGGGCATCGACGCGCTGGTGAATGCAGGCTGCAAAGTCACATCCGTGCACCCGATGTTCGGTCCGGACACCGAACTGCTGTCCGGCCGTCACGTGATATTCGTCGACCTCGGTTGCAAGGAAGCGATCGACGCCGCGCAGGAAGTGTTCGGTTCGACGATGGCACAGCAAGTCGTCATGGGACTGGATGAGCACGATCGTTTGATTGCGTATGTGCTCGGTCTGTCGCACGCGCTCAACATCGCATTCTTCACTGCGCTGGCGGAGAGCGGCGAAGCGGCGCCGCGCCTGGCGCAGCTTTCCAGCACGACCTACGACGCGCAGGTCGACGTTGCAACCAAGGTCGCGGGCGAGAGCCCGGATCTTTATTTCGAGATTCAGCACCTGAACGATTACGGACGCGAGTCGCTGCTCGCGTTGCGCGGGGCCGTCGAGAAGTTGTGGCAGGCGGTTTCCACCGGAGACGCGCCGCAGTTCACAGCGATGATGCAGCAGGGACGCGAATATCTGGCCGGCCGCGTGCGGCACGATTAGGCCGGAAACGAGCGATCGAGGTAGGGTACGGTCATGTCTGCCAAGGATCTCCAAGGCGAGATCCGCGAATTGCGCGGGCGCATCGCTGCGCTCATGGAAGAAGCCAGCAACAACGAAAAGCTGCTGCGCCGGAGCCAGGAGCGCGAGTTCGAACTGCTGAAGGCCGAGAACATGGCCCAGCTGTTCGACACCATCTGCAAGGGCCTGAAAACCTCGTACGGGCTCGAATCGGTGACGCTGCTGCTGCTCGATCCTCAGCATGAAATCCGCCATCTGCTGATCGCAGACCAGGTGAGCGCCGAGGACTTCCCGCAAGTGTTGTTCACCGACAGCCTCGCCGGCATGGCGCCGCAGTTCAATTCGTTTCATCGACCCTGGCTCGGGCCGTACATGGGCTGCGACCACCAGTTGTTGTTTCCTGGCGTGACGGGATTGAAGAGCGCGGCGCTGATTCCGTTGCGACGTCAGGATCGGCTGCAGGGCAGCCTGAATTTTGGCAGCGTCGATGAGAAACGTTTCACCCGGCATCTGGCGACCGACTTCCTCGCGCACCTCGGCGTGATTGCGTCGTTCGCAATTGAGAACACGATCAACCGCGCGCGGCTCGTGCGCAGCGGGCTCACCGACTTCCTCACTGGCTGGCACAACCGGCGTTATTTGAACGCGCGCTTGAAGGAAGAGCTGGCGCGGGCACAGCGGCAGGGAACGAATCTGACCTGCCTGGTCATCGACCTGGACCGGTTCAAGCAGATCAACGATCAACACGGCCACCTGGTCGGCGATATGGCGTTACGCGAGGCGGCTCAGCGAGTCGACGCGCACATCCGCGGCAGCGATGCGGCCGCTCGATTTGGCGGCGACGAATTCGTCGTGCTGGCGCCCGGCATTTCGTCCGAGCAGGCCGCGGTGCTGGCCGAGCGCATTCGAATTGCCGTCGCCGAGACGCCGCTGGCAATTCCCTCCGGTGCCACGCTCAACATGACCGTCTCGATCGGCGTCGCGGGCATCATGTTGTCGCGTGAGGAAGCCGACCTCAAAGCCGCCGCCGAGCGGTTGCTCTCGGACGCGGACGCGGCGCTCTATCGAGCCAAACAGCTGGGGCGCAACCGAGTCGAATTAGCGCAGTCAGGCTAGCCTGGCAAAAGTCACGCCTTTTACCAGGCGTGTCGAAAGGGTCTCGGCCGCTTTCGACCAAAAAAATACGCTTACGAAGATTTCACGGCGGCTCTCTCTGACAGATCTCTTCAAATGTGATCAAATGCGATTCATTCGCATTGGTTTGAGGATCGTCATGTCCGTACGCCTGTTGGCGCCCGTGTGGGGCGCGTTGCTGCTGGTAGTGGGGCTCGCTGGCTGCGGCCAGCAATCCTCCGAGCTGGTGGTGTACTCGGCCCGCATCGAGCAGCTGATCAAGCCCATCTTCGATCGATACACCGCCGAGACCGGCCAGAAGATTCGCTTCGTGACCGACGACGCCGGGCCGCTGATCGAGCGCTTGAATGCGGAAGGCGCGAATTCGCAGGCGGACATTCTGATGACCGTCGACGCCGGCGAGCTGTGGCATGCGGCCGACCTGGGTTTGTTTCAGGTGGTCGACTCCGAGGTGCTGAAGGCGAACATTCCGGAGAGCCTGCGCGATCCAGGCAACCGCTGGTTCGGTTTTTCCATTCGTGCGCGCACGATGGTTTACAGCACCGAGCGCGTGAAGCCTGAAGAGCTCAGCGATTACGAGTCGCTCGCCAGCCCGCGTTGGAAAGGCAAGCTGTGCCTGCGCACGTCGAAGAAAGTTTATAACCAGTCGCTGGTCGCGATGCTGATCGCCGAGCACGGCGAAGCGAAGGCCGAAGAAATCGTGCGCGGCTGGGTCGCGAACCTCGCGACCGAGCCGTTCTCCAACGATACGTTGCTGATGCAGGCGATCGCCGCCGGGCAATGCGACGTGGGTCTGGTGAACACGTATTACTACGGCCGATTGATTCGCGAGAAACCCGATCTGCCGGTGAAGCTATTTTGGGCCGACCAGGCGGGCAAGGGCGTGCACGTGAACATTTCGGGAGCGGGCGTAACGGCGCATGCTCCGCACGCCGCCGAAGCCAAAAAGTTTCTCGAATGGTTGTCGCAGCCCGAAGCCCAGGCGTTGTTCGCCGGTTTGAATTTGGAATATCCGGCCAGTCCGGCGGTGAAGGCCGATCCGCTCGTGCTCGCGTGGGGTGACTTCAAACAAAGCCCGATGAACGTCGCGCAAGCCGGCGCGTTGCAGGCCACCGCCGTCAAGCTCATGGATCGCGTCGGTTATCGATAGATGTCATGAGCGCGAACGTCATGCAGCCGGAGCCGCGGCGCGGTTGGCGCGACCCGCTGAGCGTGGTGCTCGGCGCGTTGCTGTGCCTGCCCGCGCTCGTGCCGCTGGTTGTGATTGTTCACGCGACGATCTCTCCTGAGACCGAAGTCTGGGCGCACCTGGCGCGCTATGTGTTGCCCGAAGTCACCATCAATACCATCAAGCTGCTGTTCGGCGTTGCGCTGTTGAGCGGCGTGCTTGGCACGGCGCTCGCGTGGCTGACATCGATTTGTGAATTTCCGGGCCGGCGATTTTTCGATTGGGCGTTGCTGCTGCCGCTGGCCATTCCGACGTACGTGCTCGCGTTCGTCGCCGTCGGATTTCTCGACTTTTCCGGTCCGCTGCAAACGTGGCTGCGCGCTCTGACCGGCTCGTCGGATTGGGTGCCACGCATTCGCTCCACCGGCGGTGTGATTTTCGTGCTGACGCTCGCGTTGTATCCGTATGTTTATTTGCTCGCGCGCACAGCATTCCTGACTCAAGGCCGACGAGCGCTCGAAGCCGCGCAAACATTGGGGATCGGTCGTGCGGCGGCGATGTGGAAGGTGGCGTTGCCGATGGCGCGTCCTTGGATCGCCGCCGGTGTCGCGCTCGTCTGCATGGAAACATTGGCCGATTTCGGCGCCGTCTCGGTGTTCAACTACAACACTTTCACCACCGCGATTTATCGCGCCTGGTTCGGCATGTTCTCCGTGAACGCGGCACTGGAGCTGGCCGGCGTATTGCTCGTGTTCGTGATTGCAGCCTTCGCACTCGAACGCGCCTCGCGGGCCGGTGCGCGTTTCGTCAGCGCTCGCGATCTGAGTCGCGAAGCGGCGCGGCTGCCACTCGGCTCCACGATGCGCTGGGTGGCATTCGCCGCCGCCGCTTTGGTACTGGCGCTGTCGTTTGTTTTGCCGCTGCTCCAGTTGCTGGTCTGGTCGATCAAGAACGCCAGTGACATCGACAGTCGTTACTGGGGATTCATTGCGCGGAGCCTGGTGTTGGCCGGCAGCGCAGTGGTGGTGATCGTTGCGGCTGGATTGCTGCTCGCGTACCTGGAACGTCGTCGGCCGACGGCATCGATGCGAACGCTCGTGCGCCTTGCCACGTTGGGCTACGCGGTGCCCGGAACTGTGTTGGCCGTCGGCATCGCTGTGCCGCTGGTGTTGTTCAACAACTATCTGCAAGGCTTGTTGCGCGGCTGGTTTGGCGCCTCGGCGCCAGTCTTGTTTCTTCAAGGCACGTTGATCGCGGTGCTGATCGCGTATCTCGCGCGCTTTCTGACCGTTGGTTTCAATCCCGTCGAGAGCGGATTGCAGCGGATCACTCGCAGCATCGATGAAGCGTCCGCGAGTCTGGGCGTCGTCGGCACACAGCTGCTTCGTAAAGTTCACGTGCCTTTGCTGCGCACGAGCCTGGCGACCGCAGCCACGCTGGTGCTCGTCGATGTGATGAAAGAAATGCCGATCACGCTGATCACACGTCCGCCGGGCTGGGACACGCTCGCGGTGCGCGTTTGGGAAATGACTTCGGAAGGCGAGTGGGAGCGGGCGGCGCTGCCGGCTGTTGCCATCGTGCTCGTCGGGCTGGTGCCGGCCGCCATGCTCACTCGTCGAGGCGCGCATGTGGCTTGAGCTTGAAAACGTAGTTCGACGTTTCGGCGAGCGCTCGGCGGTGAATGGCCTGTCGATGCGTCTGGCGAAAGGATCGATTGGCTGCCTGCTTGGCCCGAGTGGCTGCGGCAAGACGACGGCGCTGCGTTGTATCGCCGGTTTCGAACCTGTCGATGCAGGTGTGATTCGCGCGCACGGTCGTGTGCTCGCGTCGCCCGATTTCCACGCTGCGCCCGAGACGCGTCAGATCGGCATGGTGTTTCAGGACTACGCGTTGTTCCCGCACCTCACCGTGCTCGATAACGTCGCGTTCGGCCTGCATCGCATGGATCGCAGCAAACGTTCGCGTCGCGCGGAAGAGATTCTGGAAACGGTCGGACTCGCCGAGTATCGCAATCAGTTCCCGCATCAACTGTCCGGCGGTCAGCAGCAGCGAGTCGCGTTAGCGCGTGCGTTGGCACCGGAGCCGGAAATCGTGCTGCTCGACGAGCCGTTCTCCAGCCTCGACGTAGAATTACGCGAGCGGCTCGGTTTGGAAGTGCGCAGCGTGTTGAAGAAGTTGAATACCACTGCGCTGCTGGTGACTCACGATCAGCAGGAAGCATTCGCCGTCGCCGACCTGGTCGGCGTGATGAAAGACGGGCAGCTGGAGCAGTGGGACTCGCCGTATCAGTTGTATCACCGGCCGGCAACGCGCTTCGTCGCGGACTTCATCGGCCAGGGTGTGTTCCTTCCGGGCGAAGTGGTTGCCGCGGGCTCGGTGCGCACCGAGCTCGGCGTGATGCGTGCGAATGGCAGCGGTGAATGGCAGACCGGCAGTCGCGTCGATCTGCTGTTGCGACCCGACGACGTGATTCACGACGATGCGAGCTCGTTGCGCGCCGAAGTCTGTCAGCGCGCATTTCGTGGGGCCGAATTCCTGTATACGTTGCGGCTCGCGAGCGGAGTTCAACTATTGTCGCTGGTGCCGAGTCATCACGACCACGCGGTTGGCGAGCGCATCGGCATCCGCATCGAGCCCGATCATGTGATCGCATTCGCCCGCGACTGACAGCTCGCGCGGGGCGGGGGCTTGTGGAACAATCGGGTCAACCCGATTTCCAACAGTTCCATGAACGATTTCATCGATGCTGATGGCTTTCGCGCCAACGTCGGAATCGTCTTGATGCGCGAGGATCGCCAGGTCTTCCTCGGCGGCCGTACCGGCGGCCGCGGCTGGCAATTCCCCCAAGGCGGCGTCCAGCAGCGCGAAACCCCCGAAGAGGCGCTGTACCGCGAGCTCAAGGAGGAGGTCGGGCTCGATCCCCAGGACGTGAAGCTGATCGCGGGCACCCGCAACTGGCTGCGCTATCGCCTGCCCAAGCAATACGTCCGCAAGAACAGCCATCCGCCCTGCATCGGCCAGAAACAGCGCTGGTTCCTGCTGCATCTGGTCGGATCCGAAGACCGCTTCGACCTGGAGTCGACCGGCGAGCCGGAATTCGAGCGCTGGCGCTGGGTCGACTACTGGACCCCGGTGCGCGAGGTCATCTATTTCAAACGGGCCGTGTATGCGCGAGCGCTCGATGAGCTCGCGCGCACCGCCTTCCCGGCGGATCCGCCGGCCTTGCCTGAATGGTCCGAGCAGGAGAAGTATCTTCGGGGCCTGGCGCAACGGCGCCAGAATCCCCCCACTCAGCCTTGATCGGTCGGCCTCAGAACGGCTTCACGACCACCAGGATCACGATGCCGATCAGGAACACGGTCGGCACTTCGTTGAACAGGCGATACCAGCGCTCGGAGTGCCGGTTGCGGTCGTGCCGGAAATCCATCATCAGGCGCCGGCACCAGAGGTGATAGCCGACCAGGCCCACGACCAGCGCGAGCTTGGCGTGCATCCAGCCGGTCTGCAGGAATGCCGGCACCATGTGCAGCGTGGTGATCCCGAAAATGAACGTCAGCACCGCACCCATCGACATCATCCCAAACAGCCGCCGCTCCATGATCTTGAAGCGCTCGATGCCGGGCGCGTCCGTCGCCGACGCGTGATACACGAACAGCCGGGGCAGATAGAACAGGCCCGCGAACCACGTGACCACGCCGACAATGTGAAAAGCCTTGAGCCAGAGCATGCATCCCCTCTTCGAGTCGTACGACGACACCTGCCATGCCGGATTCTTTGCGGCGTTTCTCAATCGCGGCCCGGCGCCTGTGCTCTAATTTCACCAGCTTCCGTTAAATTCGTACACGGTTCCGCGCCCGCCCTACAGATGTTCAGGAATGGCTGAGTTCTCCCCCCTTCGCACCGGCGCCTTCATTGTCCGCCAGCAATCGAGCTGGCGGCGCCGGGCGTTGCTGATCGGGGCGATCCTGGGCGGCATCGTCGCGCTGTACCTGATGTACGAGTGGGGCCGGTTCGAGGGCGGCTACAGCAAATTCGCCGAGATCCAGCGGCGCCGCGAAACGGCGGCGAAGATCGAGACGCTGGAAAAAGAAAACGAGCGCCTGCGCACCGAGGTGGCGGCGGCCGAGCTGGCGCGCACCGTCGATCACGAGGCGTATGCAGTAGTCGAGAAGAACCTGGCCGATCTGCA
>CAMLEO010000124.1 GCA_946478975.1 uncultured Steroidobacter sp. | reverse complement strand
GCGCACCGCCTGAACGTAGGGATGATCGGGTGCGTTGTCCAGCGCTTCGATGATGAGCTCGCGACCGGGCGCCACGGCCAGTCGAACGCGATCGAACAGCGGGCTGCCCAGGACGTAGTTGCCGCTCACCGGATCGACAGCATACAAACCGCACGCGCTCATGAGATACCACGCACTCATCTGGCCGCAGTCTTCGTTGCCGGCCAGACCGTCCGGCAGGGCTCGATACATCGTCCGGAGCAGCATGCGAACGCGGGCCTGAGTCTTATGGGCCGCGCCCGCGTATGCGTATAAATAAGGAATGTGATGGCTCGGCTCGTTGCCGTGCGCGTATTGACCGACCAGGCCGGCGATGTCCGGCGGCGCATCGGGCGGCAGTTCTGAGCTCGCGTTGAACAGCTCATCGAGCTTGCGCTCGAATGCTTGTGGGCCGCCGAACATTTCCATGTACCGATGCACGTCGTGCTGATTCAGGAACGTCGCCTGCCAGGCATTGCATTCGGTGAAGTCGTGCCAATCCGTGCGGTGGCCCAGGGCACGCGGATCGAAGGGTTCAATCCAACGACCGTCGGCGTGACGCGCGCGCATGAATGTTTGATCGCGATCGAACAAGTGCCGATAGTTGCGCGAACGTTCGCGCAATGCCTTGGCGTCCTCAGTTGCGCCTGCCGCCTCAGCCAGCTTCGCCATCGCCCAGTCGTCATAGGCGTACTCCAGCGTCTTGCTCACAGCCTCCGGAATGCTGTCGCTCGGAATGTAACCTAGACGTCGGTACTCACTCATCCCATCACCGGGATTGTCGAAAGCACGTTTGCGAAATGCGGGCCACGCTCGCCCGTAGTCGATGCCGCGAAAACCTTTGGCATAGGCTTCTGCGAGCACGACCGCCGAGTGCCACCCGATCATGCAACGGGTCTCGACGCCTTGCAGGGGCCAGATCGGCGGGCCAACGGGGCTCTCCTCCGCCATTCGAACCAGGGTACTGAGCAGGTCCGGCACACGATCGGCTTGCACGAGCGTGAACAGCGGATGCAGCGCTCGATATGTATCCCAAAGCGAATAGGTGCTGTAGTTGTTGGCGCCGGACGGCAGCCGATGCACAGCCTTATCCATACCTCGGTAGCGGCCATCGACATCGGAGAACAGCGTCGGCGCCAGCAGTGAGTGATACAACGCCGTATAGAAGATGCGGCGATCCGTTTCGCTTGCGCCTTCGATCGCAGCTCGCGACAACTCACGTTGCCAGGCTTTGCGAGCAGCGGCATGCACGGCGTCGAAGTCCCATCCCGGCATTTCAGTGTCGAGATTGCGAATAGCGCCGTCGATGTCGACCGCGGACAAGCCGACCTTCACCAGCAGCGGCGCCGCATGGGCATCGGGAAAATGCAGCGCGCATTTGAGATGAGTGCCTTCGACTGCAAGCTCGCCCGGCGGCAATGCCGAGTCGTTGGAATACAGCTGTGCGCTCGAAAACGGCCGCGATACTCGCAGCGCGAAGTACTGAACTCTGCCGTCCGCCCACTGGTGGGTGCGACGTCCTCCCACCAATGTGTCGTTGCCGATCACACGCAATGAAGCTGCGCTGATTCGTGGCAACGCGTCCGGCGCCCGGTGCGCATGACTCAGATCGATGAGCAGATGGGCGGCATCGCTGCGATTGAAATGATAACGATGCAGTCCTGCCCGCGCGGTCACAGTGAGCTCCGCTTCTACACCTCGCTCCCTCAGCAACACGCGGTAGTAACCCGGCGATGCACGCTCATCCGCGTGATCGAAGCGCGCGCGGCAACTATTCAGCTGCACCTCCCCCACGGCGGGAACGACCAATACATCCAGCATGTCGCCAATGCCCGTGCCGCTCAAATGCGTATGTGAGAAGCCGAGCAGCGAACCGTCGTCATAGTGATATCCCGAACAGGCGTCCCAACGGGCAACGTCGGTGTCCGGACTCAGCTGCACCATGCCGAAGGGCAGCGTCGCGCCGGGAAACGTGTGGCCGTGACCTCCGGTGCCGATGAAAGGATCGACGCAGCTGCAGAGATCTTCAGTCGCATCCCAGATCTGCACCTTGCTTCCGGCAAGCGTGCGCTCACCGCCGGCATGCAGGTCGAGAACGATGACTTCGTTATCTCCTGCTTTGAGCCAGGGGGCGGGCACGAACAGCGAGCGTTGCGGCCCGACGCTCCAATGACGCCCGAGGTTGTGCCCGTTCACCCAAACATAGCCTTTACCCCAGCCGCGCAGATCGAGAAATGTATATCCAGGCTGCTCGATCTTGAATGTGCCTCGATAGAAACAAGGCCCCGCGACCGACTCATCGGCAAAACGCAGACGACTGAGATCGTCGAGCGGCAGGCAGTAGTGTTCCCATCCGACCAGCGGCGCGCCGTCGAGCGTCGGCACAGCGCTCAAACCTTTCTGGTCCTTGCCGATCTGCGGACCATAGTTGATGTGCCCCATCGCATCGACCAGCACATCGAGCGACGCACGCGCCCGCAAAGTGACATCGATGGCCGACTCGGCGAAGCGCCTGTCCAGCGTACCCAGCAGCTCGCCCGCGACACTCACCAACGCATAGTCGCGCACTTCGCCGAGCTGCAGCGTCCCGCTCACATTCTTCCGCGGACGATGGCGGTAAAGCATGAGTCCGTGGTTCTGTCCCAGCGCTTCGAGCGTTTGCGGATATTCGCTGCGCACCGGTGCAGCGAGGAGCTGAGCAAGAGACGCACATTCTTGCAGACGGAAACGCGCGATCTCGATGCCTTGCTCCGGCGCGGGCAATGGAACAAAACGTTCGGCGGGCAGATAGCGAGCGAACAGCGCCTTGACGGCCTGGTACTTCGCGGTGGGCCGGCCTGCCTCGTCCAGGATGGCGTCGTAATCGTAGCTGGAAATATCCGGCTGATAGGCGCCGCCGTCGGGACGATTCGCGCCGGCGGTGAACCCGAACGACGTGCCCCCGTGCAACACATAGAAGTTGAACGAGTAGCCACGCTCGAGCATCCATTCCAGGCTGGCGAGCAATGGCGGAATGTCGACTTTGGTGTGCGTGTCGCCGAAATGATCGAACCAGCCGCCCCACAGCTCGGAGCAAAAGAACGGCCCATCGGTTCGCACCCTGGCGCGCGTCGCGAACTCGTTCTCGGCTTGGTCGTTGGTGCCGAAGTTCACGCCAGCGGGCAGCTCCTGCAAAGCGCCGCCCGCCAGCACGGCTGCGCCATCGGCGGTATAGAAAACGCCGTCGAAGCCCGCATCGAGCAGTGCTCGATGGCATTCGCGCATGTATGCAGCGTCCGCGCCGTACGAGCCGTATTCGTTTTCCACCTGGGTCAGAATGATCGGACCGCCGTTCGAGATCAGCAGCGGTTTCAGTTCCTGGTTCAGTCGTTGCAACCAGGTCCTGACGGGTTGCATATAACGTTGATCGAGCGAGCGCGGAACGATATTCGGATCATTCAACAGCCACGCGGGCAAGCCGCCGCCGTCCCACTCCGCACATACATAAGGACCGGGGCGCAGGTTGACCCACAGGCCCTCCTCCTGCGCCATCCGAATGTACGCGGCCACGTCGAGATCGCCGGAAAAAACATATTGCCCGGGCCGCGGCTCATGCGCGTTCCAGAATACATAGGTGCTGAGTGTGTTCAGGCCCAGGCTCTTCAGCTTGCGCATCCGATCGCGCCACAGCTCGCGAGGAATGCGTGGGTAGTGCATCTCGCCGGCGAGAATTTGCAACGGCCGGCCATCGAGCATGAACTTGCCGTCGGCTACGCTGAAGCGCGCGTTCACTGCCGACGCGCTCGGAGCAATGAATCCGGCCAGTGTTGCGCCCACGGCCGCGGCTGCGCCTGCGTGCGCCAGAAATTCCCTGCGTGTCGTCATGTTTCCATTCAATCCGGCAACCGCTTGCTGCCGTTCACGGTCAGCTTCCCGCTCACGCCCGCATTCCCGCCCGGCTGCGCGCCGCCTACATATAAACCGAAGTCTGCTGGGATCTGCGAACGTACTCCAGATGCGTCGACCATGCTCAACTCACGCGGCGACAGATCGAAAGTCACATCTGCGCTCTCGCCTGGCGACAAATGCACGCGGCGAATTCCTGCGAGCTCACGCAGAAGCCCCTGTTCGTTCGCCGGCGGCGTCAGATATAACTGCGCGACCTCATCGCCCGCGAGCCTGCCGGTGTTCGTCACCGTCGCAGTAACCCGCACCTGTTCACCCACCTTCACGTTACGCGATGACAGTCTAAGGTTTCGGTAGGCGAACGTGGTGTAACTCAAGCCGTGACCGAACTCATACAGCGGCTTGCCCCTGAAGTAACGATACGTTCTGCCGGTCATGCGGTAATCGACGAACGCGGGAAGATCCTGCACCGATTTATAAATTGTCACCGGCAGGCGGCCGGAAGGATTGTTTCGACCCAGCAGCGTCTCCGCGATCGCAGTACCGCCCGCCTCGCCCGGATACCACGCTTGCAGCACGGCGTCGGCATGTTCGCTGGCCCATTTCACTGCCACCGCACCGCCCGACAGCACGACGACGATGAGCGGCTTGCCCGTGTTCTTCAGCGCACTCAGCAGATGCTCCTGCTCGGCAGGCAGGCCTAAGTCGGTGCGATCGCCGTGATCGAAGCCCGGCACCAGTATCTGCAATTCTTCGCCTTCGACATCCGGCGACAGGCCGACAAAGGCAACCACTGCGTCGGCACGCTGTGCAGCCTGCAGCGCCTCTGCAAGCTGCACGCCTGGAGCGGGCTGCCACTGCAGACGCAGCCCCCAGTCGCCGCTGTGCCTGAACTCCAGGCGAATTTTGCGCGGGCGGGAATCATCGAAGTGCAGGGTCGCGCTCAACTGCTGTTCGTCATCGGCGTTGACGATGACTGCCTGATCGTCGATGAACAGCTGCGCGGTGTCGTGCTGGTTGTTGCAATCCCAGCAGCGCTCCAGCGCGATGTGCAGGCGATAGTCGCCAGGCCCGGGAACCGCAATGAAACCATCCCAGCGACTGCTGGCCAGCTCCGGCACCGGCGCCGCGTTTTGCAGGTCCAGCTCGATCGTACGATCGATGCGCGTCAACACCGGTTTGCCGCTGAAGTCGGCGGTGGTGAAGTATTCACCCATCAGGCCCGGCTCACCCGTCGCTGTGCGCAGATTGGTTTCGGGGATGACCAGGGGCACGCCCTCGGCGATACCGGCGCCTTGCGCATAACTCACCTTTTCGGCACCGAGCAGCCGACGCAATCCGACCAGCGGCGTGACCGGCGCAATCGCTGTGCCGTGATAGTTGGCTTGCAATACAGCGAGCGAATCGGCGTTTGGACCGACGACCGCGATTCGAGTGGCCGGTTTGAGCGGCAACACGCCATTGTTCTTTAGCAGCACAATCGATTCACGCGCCGCCTGCAACGCCAGCGCGGCGGCTGCCGGCGAATGAATCTGCTCCGGCCCGATTGCATCGTAGGGGCTGCCTTTGCCATCGAGTCCGAGCTTGGTGCGCGCGACCCAGAGCCGATTCAACGCGCGGTCGATGAGATGTTCTGAAACGAGTTTGTTACGAACCGCTTCGGTGAGTTTGGAATATCCGGTGCCGCAATTCAGATCCGTGCCGGCCTCCAGCGCCGCCGCGGCGTTTTCCGCCAGGCTCGGGCGATAGAAATGGAAATTCGCCATGTCGTAGACCGAATCGCAATCAGTCACGACATAGCCATCGAATCCCCACGCCGCTCGCAAATGAGTTTGTAACAACGACGCGTTGGCGCAGGCCGGAACGCCATGCAGCGAGTTGTAGGCGCACATGACCGAGCCGACCTTGCCCTCGATGACCGCGCGCCGAAAAGCGGGCAAATACGTTGCCTGCAGATCATAGGGAGACACGTCGACATCGAAGCCATGCCGGCCTGCCTCGGGACCGGAGTGGACGGCGAAATGTTTGATGGAGGCAATCGTTTTCGGATGCGCGGGATCCGGACCCTGCAGGCCGCTGACGAACGCGGTCGCGAGCGTGCCGGTGAGATACGGATCCTCGCCGTATGTTTCCTGCCCTCGCCCCCAGCGCGGATCGCGAAAGATATTGATATTCGGCGACCAGACGGTCAGCCCTTGATATCGACCATGATCTTTGTCGATGCCGACGGCGTTGTACTTGGCGCGTGCTTCGGTGGCAACGACGTCACCGATCTGTTGCAACAAGCCGGGATTCCAAGTCGCCGCGAGACCGATGGCCTGAGGGAACACGGTGGCATAGCCATTGCGCGCGATGCCGTGCAGGCCTTCGTTCCACCAGTTGTATGCTTTCACACCCAGGCGAGGAATTGCCGGAGCGGCGGCTTGCAGTTGCGCCACCTTCTCTTCGAGCGTCATGGCCTCGATCGGCGACTCGGCCGCAACCGCCGCCGGTGCGGTCGCGGCCGCGATGTATAGCAAGATCGAGAGACGGCGACTCATTTCATCGGCGCGATCAATTTTATGGTGTCGATGGCGTACAGCGGCCCGTCCGTCGCCGCGGTGAAAATGAAGCACAGGTCCTGCTCCCCGGATTCAGGTGCAATCGGAATGTTGAAACTCCGCCGATTGTCGCTCCGCGCCGGATCGGGCAAAGGTGTTCGCGCCAGCTCCGCTCCAGTTTCACAGCGGTCCGCATAGACCACCAGCTCGCCGAACGGGGTCCGCGATGGATAGGATTTCACTTTGCTCTTCTCATCGGCCAGGCCATAGTTCCGCGCCAGCCTGGCGTAATCGACTTGCACCGCCGTCACGTCGTCCAGCAGGGCCTGAGGATAGATATAGCAGCTATAAAACAAATCGACGTCGTACACCGGCGCGGTCGCTGGTGAATTCGGCGTCAGCGGCATGCGCAACCCGAAGCTGCCGCAAGCCCGCAGCTGATTTGAAGTGCGTGTCCGCAGCGCCTGCGCGCTGAAATCGTAGGTGCGAGGCGCCGCCAATGGCAAGCCGTCATCGCTGAAAACCGCGGCTCGAATCTTCGTGCCCAGTTTGAGATCGAGCGGCGTCTCGTAACGCTTCGCTCGAACATCAGGCTCCGAATCGTCGAGCGTGTAATGGATGTTGCCGAAGCTCGTTTGATTGATGAGCGAGACTGCGCCGCCACCACTGCGCACAGCGGCGTTGCGCCCGTCGGCGAGTTGGAAATCGACCGCGAACGCGGCGTCGGAAGCGGCGATCCCCTGTCGACGATACCGCTGCAGCTGTGCGGGCAGGCGCTGCAGAAACCCTGCCCAGTTCTTGCTGGAAGGCGGCGTCCACACTGCTTCGGCCAACGCGGCGGCACGCGGGAACGCCGCGTGCTGAACATACCAAGGCGAGAGCAGAAACTCGCTCCACAGGTTGGCTTGCGCACCCAGCACGTGACGCGCTTCCTCGATGCTCAACACGGTGGGCATGACTTCGAAGTTATAAACCTGCGACAACGGCACGATGTCCAGGCGCCCTGCCGGCTCATCGTCGCGCCGGCTTTGCAGATTGTCGAAATACAGCGGCGACGTCGGTGACAACACGACGTCATGATCGAGACGCGCCGCTGCGATCGCGCCGCGCGTGCCACGCCAGCTCATGACTGTGGCACCTGGGGGCACACCGCCTTCGAGGATCTCGTCCCAGCCCACCATGCGTCGGCCGTGCTCCGCGAGGTACTGCCCCAACTGCTCCATGAACCAGCTCTGCAACGCGTGTTCGCTGGTGACGCCTAGCGCCTTCATTTGCGCCTGGATGGTCGGCGAGGCCCGCCACTGATCTTTGATCGCTTCGTCGCCGCCCAGATGAATGTACTTGCCAGGGAACAGCGCCATGACCTCATCCAGCACGTGCTTCAGGAACGTCAGGCTGTCGTCGTTGGTGTTGAATAGATATGGGTTGATGCCCCAGTCGTTCGACACCTGCGGCCGATCGCCGGGCACGCCGATCTGCGGACGGGCTGCGACCGCGGCTTGGGCATGACCCGGCAAATCGATTTCAGGGACGATGGTGATGTGGCGCGCGGCTGCATACGTCACGAGGTCGCGAAGCTCTGCCTGCGTATAGAAACCGCCATACACCTGAGCTTCGCTGCCCGGCCCACCGTTCGATGGCGGCGTGCGCCACGCACCGATTTTTGTGAGCTCCGGATAACGTTTGATTTCGATGCGCCAGCCCTGATCGTCGGTGAGATGCAGATGGAGCACGTTGAGCTTGTGCTGGGCCATCTGCTCGATGATCCGTTTCACCTCCGCCGTGGGCAGGAAATGCCGCGCCGGATCGAGCATCAGTCCACGCCATTTGAAACGTGGCAAATCTTCGATATGAATTCCGCTCAGCCGCACCGGCGCGCCGTACGCCGGCCCGCCGGACAGCATCTGGGCTGCTGTCATGGCGCCATAGAAGAGTCCCGCCTCCGTGCGCGCTTCGATGCGTACGCCGTCGACAGTCACATCCAGTGTGTAGCCTTCTGCATCGGTTACAGCAGCAGTCGATGAATGTGCGAGCACGATGCCTGCGCGCTCACAACTGCGAGTTTTCAAGTCCAGCCCTTGCACATCCTTGACGACAGCCTGCAACCGAGTCGCCGCTGCGCTGGCCGCGCCCGGCGCACAGATGGGCGTTTGCGCATCGACAGTGAATGCGCCCGGCGAAGATGCGATCTTTGCCGGCCACGGAATCAGCGATGAGCCCGCGCTGGCTGCGCCGCTGAATATCAGCAGCGACGCCAGCACAGGCACAAAACGGCAGGACGGCCGTTTTGCGCAGCCTTCAGGCTGCCCGCAGGGCGAGGTACACGGACGTACCGAGTGCAATAATCGGCGGCGGAGAACTGGTTTATCAGATGGGGGGGATAGAGTCCGATGCGCCACGATTTTCCGCCGCCGATTGCAAACGATGCGCGCCATCTTATAGAACCAATTGACAGTTGGCACTAAAGTGGTATTACGATCCTAATGCCGGTCCCGTTGAGACGTCAAACACTTTCGACAACCCAAATTACAAACTGGCCTGACCGATTTTACTCTCGGAGACCGCAGCGGACGTTTTTGCACGATTTTGCAGCAGTTTTTCCATGCGCGTCCAAACTGGGGCGCGTCAGACACAACCTGAACAGAAGCGCTCCAACCCGCCGAAGCGGTATGACACACCAACCCAGGACCACCGCATACCAATGCCGAACCAGCCCATGAGAACAACCTTTTCCCGGCGCCATCTCATCCGCACGGCCGCGGGCTCCTCCTGTCTGTTGCTCGCGGCCCCGCGCTTGTTTGCGCGAGACAACCCGGCCGCGCCGGCTCCGTATGGAGCCCTGCCGTCGACTCGGCAACGCGCCTGGCATGAGTTGGAGACGTACGGATTTCTGCACTTCACCGTCAACACGTTCACGGATCGCGAGTGGGGCCTGGGAGACGAGGATCCCGCACTCTTCGATCCGCGCGACTTCAGCGCCGAACAGATCGTTGCCTCATGCAAGGCCGGTGGACTGAAGCAGCTCATCATCACCGCCAAACATCACGATGGCTTCTGCCTCTGGCCGAGCCGCCACACCGAGCACACGATCGCCAAGAGTCCATACAAACAGGGGCGTGGCGATATCGTCGGCGAGATCGCCGCGGCATGCGCGCGACACGGATTGAAATTCGGCGTGTATGTTTCGCCGTGGGATCGCAACAATGCCGAGTATGGACGCCCGGGTTATGTGCGCGTCTATCACGGCCAGCTGCGTGAGTTGCTCACTCAGTACGGCAAGATTCACGAGGTGTGGTTCGACGGCGCCAACGGCGGCGATGGCTTTTATGGTGGCGCGCGCGAGACGCGAAAGATCGATGCGGCGACCTACTACGAGTGGGACGCGATCCGCGCCATGGTTCGAGAACTGCAGCCGGATGCTGTGATGTTCGCCGATGCCAACATGGACGTGCGCTGGGTCGGCAATGAAGCGGGCGTCGCCGGCGATCCCTGCTGGCCGACGATGGATGACCAGCCCTTCACTCCCGAGCGTGGCAACGCCGGCGTCCGTGGCGGCCGGTTGTGGAATCCCGCCGAAGTGGATGTCTCCATCCGTCCGGGTTGGTTCTGGCACCCGGACGAGAACGACCAGGTGCGCTCACCGGCCAACTTGATGAAGCTTTATTTCGAGTCCGTGGGGCGCGGCGCGAATCTGCTGCTCAATGTGCCGCCGGACCGGCGCGGGCAGATTTTCGCAGCGGACGCTCAGGCGTTGCAGGCCTTTCGCGAAGCGCTCGACCAGATGATGAGCCGCAACTTCGCACGAGCAGCTCGCGTCACTGCAAGCAGCGAATTCTCACCCACGTTTGCGGCTGCCAACGTGCTGTCAGGCACTTCGCCTTGGGCCGCTCGTGAAAACGACCGCGCGGGCGCGTGGATCGAGTTGCAATTGCCGGAAGCGGCGACGTTCGATGTGGTCCGCTTGCGCGAGGCGATCGAGTATGGCGCGCGCATCGATACGTTCGCATTTGAAGCATGGCAGAACGGCGCCTGGCGCACTCTCGCACAACATAGTTGCATCGGCCCACGCCGCCTGATTCGACTCGACACGCCGATCACGACAAACAAAGTGCGCTTGCGCGTCGTCACAGCCGCCGCCTCGCCGGTCCTGGCCGAATTCGGGCTGTATCTGCTGCCGGATCTGGTCGAAGAACCATCGATCGAGCGAGACGCGCGAGGCACGGTCACATTGCGCTCCAAGCGCCGCGACGTGACTCTTTTCTACACTTTGGACGGAACGCAGCCAGGCCCGACGTCGCAACGATACACTGCGCCGTTCGCGCTGCCCGCGGGCGGCGTCGTGCGAGCCTTGGCAGTTACCAAACAAAGCGGCGCGCGCAGCGCCGTTGCCAATCGCGAATTCGACCTCTCCGCGAAGGACTGGCGTGTCGTCTCGGCGACCGGCGATCACCCGGAGCGTCTGATCGCAGGCGGTACCTTCCTGGGCCCCGCAAATTCACCCGTGAGCGTGGTGATCGACCTGGGGCAGAGCCACGATCTGCAAGGATTCACATTGCGACCGGTCGTCGACTATACAATCAGCGTCGCGACAGCCGAACGGATGGGACCGCCGGCGAGGTTCACCGCCTGGGTCAGCGCCGATGGTCAAACCTGGGGCGCACCGGCCGGCAGCGGAGAATTCGCCAATATCGCGGCCAGCCGTGCGGCTCAACGCGTGCGTTTCGATACCTCTCATCGCGGGCGGTATCTGCGCCTCGAACTGCCACAGGCCGTGCAAAACAAGACCATCATCGGAATCGGGGGAATAGGAGTGCTCACTCGATGACGACTCGCAGAAACTTTATCGCCCTTTCCACCGCGCTCGCGAGCATGACGACGCTCGCTCGCGCAGCTCAGCCGCCGGCAGCCCGGTGCGCCATCGTTTCGACATGGGACTTCGGCGCCGCCGCCAATGCCGCGGCATTCGCGAAAATGTCCTCGGGTGGCTCGCTGCTCGATGTTGTCGAAGCGGGCGCACGAGTACCGGAAGCCGACCCGCGCAATCACTCGGTGGGCCTGGGCGGCTACCCGGACCGCGACGGCCACGTGACGCTGGACGCGATCATCATGGACGATCGCGGCAATGTGGGCGCAGTCGCCGCACTCGAAGATGTGGTGCACGCCGTCTCGGTGGCACGCAAGGTGATGGAGCAAACACCGCACACCTTCCTGGTGGGCGAAGGCGCACGGCAGTTCGCGCTGGCGCAAGGCTTTACCAAGGAACAATTGCTCACATCCGAATCAGAAGCGGAATGGCGCAAGTGGCTGCAAACCTCTCACTACGAACCGCAAGCGAATATTGAAAATCGCACCGACGATCGTCAGCCGGGTTCGGCACGAGATCACGACACGATTGGCCTCCTCGCCCGGGATTCGAGCGGCAAACTGGCCGGCGCCTGCACCACTTCAGGCATGGCGTTCAAGTTGCGAGGACGCGTGGGCGACTCGCCGCAATGTGGCTCAGGCCTGTTCGTAGAGGCAGGAGTCGGCGCGGCAACTTCAACCGGCGTCGGCGAAGAAGTGACGCGCATTGCCGGCAGCGCGCGAGTCGTCAGCTCCATGCGAGCAGGGTTGTCACCTGTCGCAGCTTGCAAAGAAGCTATCGAGCATCTGGCGAAGCTCCGCAAGAGCGAGCTTCGCGGCAAGCAAGTTGCGTTTCTGGCCTTGTCCGCAGCCGGCGAAGTCGGCGCGTTCGCACTCATGCCGGGCTTCACTTACGCGGTCACCGACAGCAGCGGCCAGACACGCGTGCAAGCCGCCGACCATCTGGCTCAGCCCCTGTAATCCTCTGGAGAAATCTTGTCCTCGTCTCGATTCATTGGCTTGGAAATCTGTGTCGACTCCGCGGCTGGCTTGCAAGCCGCGGCCAGGAACGGCGCAACTCGCATCGAGCTCTGCGCCGCCTTGAGCGAAGGAGGATTGACCCCGAGCAAAGGCATGATGCAAATCGCTTCCAGTATCGGCACGCCGGTGCGCGCGATGATTCGTCCACGCGCCGGCAATTTTAATTACGACAGCACTGAGCTGGACATCATGCGTCGTGACATCGAAGCCGCGTCGGCCGCTGAGTTGCAGGGCGTGGTGCTTGGCTGCAACGATCCGTCCGGCAACTTGGATGAGGCAGCGCTGACAGCACTGGTGGATCATGCCCATGGCTTCGGGCTTGCGGTCACACTTCATCGCAGCTTCGACCTGGTCTCGGATCCGCTGTACGCCTTGAATGTCGCAGCCGCCCTCCGGATCGACACGATTCTGACCTCCGGGCAGCAGGACACCGCGCTCGCGGGAATCGACCTCATCGAGCAACTGGTTGAGGTCGCGCGCCGGACAAACGTCGAAATCATGGCGGGCAGCGGCGTCACTCCAGCGACGGTCGCGCCGCTCGTCACACGCGCGGGCGTCAGCTACGTCCACGCGTCCTGCCGGGCTCCGTCGCGCGATTCAAATGAGAGCAGCGGCGGCATCCGCAGCTACCTGGCCGCACATAGAGAGACCGATCCGATGCTCGTTGCACAACTGCGCCGAACGCTCGATGAGCTCGAACCCCGGAGCCTGGACGGAGCCAATGCATGACCTCGCTTGCGAAGAAGTTGCAACCTCTGAAAGCCAACAGCAGCCAGCCGCTGTATCTGCAGCTGGAGCGAGCGCTGCGTGATGCGATCGACAAGCGGATCCTGAATCCCGAAGACGCGCTGCCCGCCGAGCGCGACCTGGCCAGCGACCTCGACGTGTCTCGAATCACGGTGCGCAAAGCTATCGAGCGCCTGGTGAACGAAGGCCTGCTGGTGCGACGCCGGGGCTCGGGAAATTTCGTGGCCGGGCGCATCGAAAAGAACTTCTCGAAGCTGACCTCGTTCTCCGAGGACATGCGCGCTCGCGGCCGCAACCCGCACAGCGTGTGGCTGAAACGCTCGGAAGGCACCGTGACGCCGGAAGAAGCCATGAGCATGCGCCTGAGTCCCGGTACGCCGGTGTTTCGTTTTCAGCGCATTCGCTATGCCGACGACGCGCCGATGGCATTGGAAACCTGCACCGTGGAGGCCTCGGCATTGCGTTCGCTGAAAGCGGTGGACACTTCGTTGTATGAAGCGCTGGAGCAAAGTGGCAATCGCCCCGTCCGCGCGTTGCAACGACTGCGCGCGGTGCTGCTCACCGCCGACCAGGCCAAGCTGCTCAAATCGCGCCCAGGCGAAGCGGGCTTGATGGTGGAGCGCGTCGGCTTTCTCAACGATGGCCGCGCGATCGAGTTCTCACAATCCTACTATCGCGGCGACACGTACGATTTTGTCGCCGAGCTGAGCACGTCGATGTGAGTTTCT
This sequence comes from uncultured Steroidobacter sp., assembly GCA_946478975.1. The sequence goes on along the minus strand of CAMLEO010000124.1, from coordinate 4,586 downwards.
CAGGGCACCGGATACAGCCACACCTGCGCGACCTGATGACCTCTGCCTGAGCCGCCCAACCCATCCGGCCGCGTCCAGTAGAGATCGAGCGTTCCATCCGCCGTGACGGATCGAGGAACATCCAGCTCCACCGTCATTGGGTTCACCGTTCGCGGCATGAAATCGTGAAGCACCGTGCCGGTGTCGGCCGTCAGTCGCATCGGCAATGCGTAATCCTCGCCGGCATAAACCATTCGTAATCGATAGCGCGCGGCTGTATCGAGCCGCTCGTAATGCAGATGGATCGGAGTCTCGTACAGAGTCTCGGCGTAGGTGACCCAGCTCATGCGCCAGCCGTCGTCGGGTGTCATATCGGCGATTCCGTCGATGGCGCTCGCAAAGCCTTCGCCACGCACCAGATGAGGCTCGGCCGACGGATCGCCCAAATCGTTATAGAACGCACCCGGCGCTGGGATTTCCGCTGCCGCGAGCGCGTGCAGTCGCTCCTGCCTTTGCGCCGGATCGGCCAGAGTCTCGATCTGATCCAGCTGTCGCAGCAGCCATACCTTGTCGTTCAGCGTTGCATCGACGCGGTCGAGATTCGCTCCGCGCTCCACTGCCGATGCGCCGTACAACTTCACGCTCAACTGCAAACCGATTGCTCGATGCAGCCTGCCCGCTAGATCAAACAAACGTTCCCGCAAAGCCAATGTTCGAACATCGTCAGGCGTCGCGAGTGCTGCTCGCACCTCACTAACGTTCGCCGCGCGCAGCGCTGCGATCGCGGACTCATAACGCGTCTTTTCCGCCGTCGCGCGCCGTTGCACATATAGATCGTAGATGGCGCGATAGAGCGCCATGTCGTAGCGCCAGTTGTCGGGTGCCTGGATCGCCTCCAGCTTCGCCAATGTTTCGGCGATCGCCGCATTGGCCGCCGCCGGGCCCTGCCAGTTGCGTTCGAGTGCGGCCAGGCTCGCGCCGAAGCGCGCATCGCCGATGAAATATCGGCCGTAGTCTTCCAGGATTGCATTGGTATCGCCGTTCACGTCCCAGCCCAGCGCCGACCACAGCATCTTGTTCACATCGTCCGTCACGCCTTCGGAGTACGTGACGAAGCCGGCGAAATCGGGCGCGAACTGACGCACGATATGTGACATCGCGACGGGGCGCGGATCTACCGGCTCGCGTCCCTGCGTCAGCGCGAAGGCGGCGTCCCATTGAGGCACAGGAAACTGCGCGTGCAACGTGTGAGCGATGTCGGGATAGAACAGAACTGGATACTGCCTCGGAATTCGCGCTCGCTGAATGTCCACGCCATCGCGCGACTGCGGTCCGACAAACACGCCGCTCAGCCAGCGAGGCCTGGCGTTCAGGAGCGAATAGAAACGTTCGAACTGTGTCCGGTCGAAACCTTGCGCCGAAATCCATACCCGAGCGTTCGGGTGATAACGGCGCAGGATCGCCGCCTGCCGCTGCACCAGTGGCAATAACAAATCCGGCGAGGTGTGGCCGGGATCGCCGCCGGGCACGAACAACGAATCCACCTTCGGCAGCCTGCGCACCAGGGCCTCGAAGCGCACCAACTCCGCCGCCACGATCGCCGGCTTGCTGTAGTCCTCGCCCATCTCCGGATAGTAGAGATGGAAATCCAGACCATATTTCTTCGTCAGCTGCGACACGCCCACGGCCATCTCCAGCGGAGGCGTTGGAAACAGCGGGCTCGCAGGCGCATCGTCGGAAACCGGCGCGATCCATTGCACACCATTGGCGCCGAACACCGCCAGATCGCGAATGTGCTGCTCGAACATGGCGAGCGTGAAAGCATCGTAGCTGTTGTTCTTGTAACGATAGCCGAGCTGGTGCGCGCGCCACGCCTTCTGTGGAACAGCGCGAACGTCGCTCGACATGGGAAAGCGCACCTGCCCGGGCCGCAACTCGGACTTGCGCAGCAAATATCCGATACCGAACAGGATGCCGCGATCGTCGTCGCCTGCCACGATCAGAGTGTGATCGAGATTGACTACGCTATAAGCCTCCGCGTGTTTACGAGGTGCGGACTGCAGCCAGCGACGCCATTGGCGGCGCTGGACTTTCGGCAGCAGCTCGGCAATTTCTTCGCGCCGGGCAACAACCACGACAGCGTCTCCGGCATCGGCAGTGCTGCCGCTATGTTTGTTTATCTCCTCACGCAACAATTGCACGGCGGCCGTCGCCTCCGGCGTCGCATGCGACGCCGCCACGATGCGAATGTTTGTAATGGCTCGGGCCGGCGCCGGCGAGACTGCCAGCGCCAGCAACGCCAGGAACCAGGGCGTGGGCTTCATTCATTTAGATCCAATCTAATACCACTTTTCCAGCGATCGTTGCGAAACGCCGAGAATCACCGGGTTTTGCAGGGTTGTTAGTGGTACCACGAATGTGTTGCCACTATTGCTTATTGGTACTATATTGGAGTTGACCAATCAAAAAGCTCGTGTGTTCAGTCCGGGGGGGCTGGCATGCGGGCACAGTCCGGCCGAGCCTGAGGAGAGCTACGCGCGACAGTCGTTATTGTCGAGTCAATCGGACATCGCCCCCCCGTTTCTACCGCCGGTTCCCGCCGGCGTGGCGCCATGCTCCGTGCCGATTCGGCCGTTCCGCGCTGTTCATTCGCCAGCCTTCCCCGGCGCTTGCCGTTCATGGGGCATTTCCCGGCTAATTACCTTTGGGAGAACGGCTGCAATGAATCGACACAAAAATCTACTGCTCACGAGCTCGCTGTCCGCCATCGCGGGGCTGACATGGGCGAGCCTGGCGGGAGCGCAAACCGCCAGCACCGCCAACAATGAGATCGAAGAGATCGTGGTTCGCGGCATTCGCGAGAGCTTGCAGAGCTCCGCCCAGGCAAAGAAAAACACTCAAGCCGTCGCCGAGGTCATTACCGCGGAGGACGTCGGCAAGTTCCCGGACACCAACGTCGCCGAATCGTTGTCGCATCTGCCGGGCCTGTCCGTCGACCGCCAGTTCGGCGAAGGTGAAAAGGTCTCGATCCAGGGCACCGATCCGGCGCTCAACCGCGTGTTCCTCGACGGGCACTCGGTGGCCTCGGCCGACTGGGGCGGCAATCCCAACGACATCAGCGGCCGCAACTTCAACTATGCGCTGCTGAGCCCCGAGATCATCGGCACTGCGACGATCTACAAGAATCCCGAAGCGTGGCTCGACGAAGGTTCGTTGGGCGGCACCGTGATGATCGCCACCCGCAAGCCGCTCGATCTGAACCCGAACACCATCGCCACGTCCGGCGGCTACGAGTACAACGATCGATCCGAAAAGGGCAACCCGCGCGGCTCGGTGTTGTACAGCTGGCGCAACCAGGACAGCACCTTCGGCGTGCTGGCCGGCGTGAACTACGACAAACAGAATCTGTATCGGGCCGGCATCGAATATTTCGGCTATGGCAAAGGCGACGCGCTGCAGCTCGATTCGAATTCCACGATCAACGGCGCACCGGCAAATCCGAGCAGCATTGCCGAGCTGCAAGCCGCGCGCATGCCCTGCTGCATCAACTTCGCCTACTTCGATCAGACTCGCGAACGCGTAGGCGTGAACGCAGCCCTGCAATGGCGCCCCGACGAAGTGACGCAGCTCGACCTCACCGCGTTACACATCGAGGGCGACTACACCAACTTCAGTCAATCGGAATACTCGGTGGCCGGCTGGGGCGGCCCCGCCACCAACATCACGGTCGCCAACGGCATCGTGACAGGAGCGAGCGTCGGGGGAACCGGCTACATCGGTTTCAATCCCAACAATCCCACGGCGCCGACTCGCTTCAACACCGATGCGCAGCTGGATACCAATTTGCGCGAAACAACGGTCAAGACCGACAGTGTCAATCTGGCTGCGAAGTGGAATTTCGACACCTGGCTGGTCTCAGGAAACATCGGCTCGACGCAGGCCACCGGCGGCAAGGACCCGGAGTATCTGGCGAGCTTTCAGTATGGCGGACCATTCGCATTCGGTTTCACCCAGAACAGCACCTTCCAGAACTATGCGCTGGATCCGACCGATCCGCATACCTTCATCAAGAGCGATCTGCGCCCGGGCACGGTCAACGGCGTGGATGGTTATTACACCCAGATCGGCGGCATCTACTACGAGGTGTATCGAGACAAAGAGGTCTATGGCCAGTTCGATTTCACGCGTGAATTCGACGATGGTTTCTTCAGACAGGTGCGCTTCGGCTTCAAAGGCTCCAACCACACCAACGAAACATCGAGCAGCGGCAGCAACATCTATCTCAACGCGCCGACCGATCTGAGCGCATGGGACTGGACGCTGAGCCCCACGGGTTTGTGGAGCGGCTTGGGAGCCACCGGCAACGCCACTCGATTCGCAACACTGACGCGCAGCGGCGTGGTGGCGATGCTGAATTCCGGCATCTACCGCGACAACGGCGAAAATTACGGCGCCGAGTTCAAGGTGAACGAAAACATCCTGGCGGGTTACCTGCAGGGCAACTTTGCCGTCGGCAAATTGCACGGCAACCTCGGCTCTCGTTTCGTGCGCACTCGCGACCAGTCGGATTACTGGGAATTCAACCAGGTCACCTCGATCTGGTCGCC
>CAMLEO010000123.1 GCA_946478975.1 uncultured Steroidobacter sp. | reverse complement strand
CCCAGTCGATCACGACCGAGCGATCCTGGGTCGCGGATACCAGCAGCTTGGTGATGTTGGTGAGGCTGTGAGCATCGGGGTCGGTGCTGCCTTCGAGCGGCGTATGCACTTCCATGAACAGCTCGTCGCCGCGCCAACCCATCTTGTACGGCTGATCGATCATCCGCACCTGCGTGTTCACCGGCACCAGCGGATACAGCTCTTTGATGTCCTCGGGGAACATGCGCACGCAGCCGTGGGTGACTTGCATGCCCACGCCCGACGGACGGTTCGTGCCGTGAATCAGATACGCGCCGCCGGGAATCCCCAGGCGCATCGCATATTCGCCGAGCGGATTGTCCGGCCCGGGCGGCACCGCTTTGGGCAGCGGACGACCATCGGCTTCGTGTTCCTTGAGCACCGACTCCGGCGGATACCAGATCGGCTTCTCGCGCTTGCTGACGATGCGGGTCAACCCGAGCGGCGTGTGCCAGTCCATGCGTCCGATGCTGATCGGATAAGTGCGCACGACAGCCGCCTCGCCCGCTTTGTGCGGCGGGAAATAAAACAAGCGGTGTTCGGCGAGACTGACGACGATGCCTTCGCGCGGACCTTCCGGAAGGATGTAGCGCGACGGGATCGTGACTTCGGTGCCTCCGCCGGGCAGCCACGGATCGACACCGGGATTGGCCGCGACGATTTCTTCGTAACCGACGCCGTATTTGCGGCCGATGTCGAGCAGCGTGTCTTCCTGCGCGGCGACCACTTTCTGCACTTCGCCGATGACCGTATCGGTGCCGACCGGCAAGGTGTACGTCGCCGCCGCAGCGGTCGACGCGACGCCTGCCGCGCACGCCACCAGTGCGGCATGTATCAAATTGTTCAGGCGAAACATCTTCGGGGGCCGATTCATGAACCAGAATTCTAGCAGCAGCTGACGCTCAAGAGTGTGAAGCCGTTGATGGCTTGTGGATTTCCCGATGGGCGGCTTCCCGATAGGGCGCGTATCGGCAATTTCAAGATCCGGCGGATGCAGAATTGGCCGCGGTGGCCTGCGCCTTCAGCAAACTACCGATCTGGCTCGGCACGCCCTTGCGCGCCTCGATCAGGCCCACCGCGATGGCATTAGCAAACGAAACGGTGTCGGCGCTGCCGTGGCTTTTGATCACCACGCCGGTCAGGCCCACCATGCTGGCGCCGTTGTAAGTCCGCGGATCGAATTCACGCCGCAGCGACCGGAGCACCGGCCAGGACGCGAGCGCGCCAAAATAGCGCAGCGGATTGCGGGTGTATTCAGTCTTCAGCGCGCCGACCAGCATGTTGGCCAGCCCTTCCATGGTTTTGAGCGCGACGTTGCCGGTGAAGCCGTCGGTGACCACCACGTCGACCTCGCCCGAGAAAATATCGTTGCCTTCGACGAAGCCGATGTAGTTCAGCGAGCTCGCGGTCAGCAGCCTCGCCGCCTCCTGAACCACGCTGTCGCCTTTGGTTTCTTCTTCACCGATGTTCAGCACGCCGACGCGTGGCCGCGCGATGCCGTGCAGATCGCCGGCAACCACGGAGCCCATCACTGCAAATTGAAATAAATGCTCGGCGGTGCATTCGGAGTTCGCGCCGAGATCCAGCATGTGCGTGTGGCCGTGCCGTGCACGGATGCGCGAAATGATGGCGGGACGATCGATGCCTTCGATGGTTTTGAGCACGAAGCGCGCAGTGGCCATCAGCGCACCAGTGTTGCCGGCGCTCACGCATGCATCGGCGGCGCCCGACTTCACCAAGTCGATGGCGACGCGCATCGAGGAATCTTTCTTCTTGCGGAGCGCGTCCTGCGGCTTTTCATCCATCGTGACGACTTGCGTCGCCTCGCGCACTGAAATGCGTTCGAGCAGCGCCGCGCTGGCGCCGCTCAGCAAGCCGCGAATGGGATCATTCAAACCGACCAGCGTGACGCGCAGGTCGGGATCACGCTGCAAAGCTGCGAGCGCCGCGGGCACGGTCACCGAGGGGCCGTGATCGCCCCCCATGGCGTCCACCGCGATGGTGACCGGCCGGCCGCTCAGAGATGCGGACTCGTCTTGCTAACTCGCGTGGGCAACGCGAGTTATTCGTCGCTATCGGGCTTTTCGCGGCTCTCGATGACTTTCTTGCCGCGATAGAAACCATCGGGCGTGATGCGATGACGCGAGTGGGTCTCACCCGACGTCGGATCGACCGACAGCGCCGGCTTCGCGAGGCCGTCGTGCGAACGGTGCATGCCGCGCTTGGACGGGGTCTTTCGGCTCTTTTGAACTGGCATGGTTACAACTCTCCACCTAACTCAAAACGTGTTCACTGCTTGCGCATCAGGTCGCGCAGATTTCGGAACGGCTGCTGCCGCACTTCCTCTTCCGCGGGCTGTTCGCTCTCCGGCTCGTGTGCCTCGCTCGAGCTCGCGACCACGTTTTGGGCGCAGTCCACGTTCTCATGCATAGGCACCAGCGGCAGCGCCAGCAATACCTGCTCTTCCGCGAGCCAACGCAGATCGAGGCGCGATACATTGGCAACCACCGGCTCGTAACCGCCCGGCTCGTCGCCCCGCTCCTCTTCCACGATCAACACCTGGAAGCTGTCGTCGATCTCGACGGGCACCGGCTGCATGCAGCGCTGGCACGTCAGCACGGCCGTGCCGTGCAACTCGCCCGACACCGCCGGTCGACTCTCGAAATGCGCAAACTGGAAATTCGCCTCGATTGACGATCCCTCGCGGCCGCCCGCCTCGCTCAGGCGCGGCAAATCGGCTGCGGAAAAGTGTCGTGCAATCGTGCTCCCTGCCCGCGCGCAGACCTCAGCATCAACAACATTGTCTGCGGGAAGGGCCGGGGGTCGCGGCATGGGGCGCGTATACTAGCCATCACCCCCCCTGCTGTCAAAAAAAGAAAGGCGTAAATGTTTGTTTTCTCACAGCTTGTAATCTGGGCCGCGGAGATCCGGTCGTGAACCGCCCGCTAACGTCAAATGGCACCTCGCCCGGCGTCAATGCCACCTCGCTGTCCGGCCTGCGGCTGGTGCTCGGCTCCACCTCAACTTATCGGCGCCAACTCCTGGAACGGCTTGGTATTCCTTTCACGGTGGCGGCCTCCAATGTCGATGAAGAACGGCTGCCCGGCGAGTCGCCGGTCGACCTGGTGAACCGCCTGGCCCGGGCCAAGGCCGAAGCCGTCGCCCATCGCAATCCCAAGAGCCTGGTCATCGGCTCGGACCAGCTGGCGGTGTGCGGCCACGAGGTGCTGGGCAAACCGGGCTCAGGCGAGCGAGCCATCACCCAACTCAAATCCTTGAGCGGTCAGCGGGTGGTGTTTCACACCGCCGTGCATGTGATCAACACCGAGACCGGCAGGAACGAAGGCCATGTCGACCTGACGACGGTGCAGTTCCGCCCACTCGGCGACGAGGAGATTCGCCGCTACGTCGCGCGGGACAAACCTTATGACTGCGCGGGCGGTTTCAAAGTGGAGTCCGTCGGCATCGCGCTGTTCACGAAGGTGGAATCGCAGGATCCCACTGCGCTGATCGGCCTGCCGATGATCTGGCTGGCCGGCGCGCTCCGCCGCAACGGCTTCGATGTGCCGTGATTTTCTGGTCGACTAGCGCTTCACTTCGGCTCGCAGCTTATCGATGACGGCCTGCCAGTCTTCCGGCACCGGCGCGCTGACGCTGAAAGGTTTCGGCGCGCCCGGCCGTTTGAACGTGAGCGACTGTGCGTGCAGAAACATTCGTTGCAAGCCGTATGGCTTGAGCTTCGCGTCCCGCTCGCGATCGCCGTACTTCTCATCGCCCGCAATCGGATGGCCAGCGTGCGCGGCGTGCACTCTTATTTGATGTGTGCGCCCCGTGCCGAGCGAAATATCGAGCAAGGTGGCCAATTTGCCGAAATGCTCGATCGGCTTGAACGTCGTCACCGCCTGCTGCCCGTCCGCGTGTACGCGCACCACGCGCTCGCCGCCTTGTTTCAAATTGGTCTTGAGCGGCAGATCGATGGTCTTGGTCCCAAACGGCCAGCGCCCCACGACCAGGGCCAGGTACCGCTTCTCCATATCCCGCTCGCGTAACAGCGCATGCAGCTCGCGCAAAGCCGCACGGCGCTTCGCCACCAGCAGGACGCCGCTGGTCTCGCGGTCCAGGCGGTGCACCAGTTCCAGTTCCTTCAACTCCGGATGCGTCGCCCGCAGCGCTTCGATGACACCGGCGCTGAGGCCGCTGCCGCCGTGGACAGCCACGCCCGCAGGCTTATTGATGACAATGAGGTCGCGATCCTCATGAATGATCGCGCCGGAAACAAACTCACGCAGTGAGCGCGACGGCGCACTCCGCTCGGCCGCTCGCTGCTCCTCGGTCTTCCGCTGCAGCGGCGGCAGACGCACGCGATCGCCCTCGGCGAGTCGATGCTCCGGCTTGGCGCGCTTGCCGTTCACTCGCACTTCGCCCGTGCGCAAAATGCGGTAAACCAAGCTCCGCGGCACGTCCTTGAGAATGCGGCTCAGGAAGTTGTCGATGCGCTGTCCGGCATCGCCCTCGCCGGCCTCGACATAGGTCACGCCGGTGCTGGTGCCCTGGCCCGCCGGCGCGGCAGGATCGGTGGGGGAAGGTCTGGGCATGCGGGCCTATCTTGAGAAGCACACGTAAGCTGTTGATTGACCGTTGATTGACAACTTGGCCTGTGATATGGTCCAGCGCGATTTCAGGTGCGCGCCCGCGACGCTGACACAATAGTCCGGCGATGGGCAGCACCGATACGCGGCGCCGAAAGGGGCCGCATCTTAGTTGGTTCTGCATCAACCTGTCAGGTTCGCAGACCATCGCTCGGCCGCGCGAACGTCCGATGCCGGAATGACGCACCTCGTATTCCGGGTCGACGTGAGGCGCCTACGAGCGGGACCGCCAAAGCGACAGGATAAAAAACGCGCTGTAGGTTCCTTGAACGAACCGCGCTGGCAACATCGGATGAAGACATTCCCCGATCGCTCCTCCCTGCCTCCCTGGCTCGCGCCCGCCGTGCGTGCTCGCCCGGCCCTTTACGAATCCTTAGAAGGGCCTCATGAAGAGAATGTTAGTCAACGCAACCCAGGAAGAGGAGTTGCGTGTCGCACTGGTTGATGGACAACGAATTTACGACCTGGATGTAGAAGTCCCGTCGCGGGAGCAAAAGAAAGCCAACGTTTATAAAGGACGCATCACGCGAGTCGAGCCCAGCCTCGAAGCCTGCTTCGTCGATTACGGCGCGGAGCGCCATGGCTTTCTGCCGCTGAAGGAAGTCTCGAAGGAATATTTCAAGGACGGCCAGCTGCCCGGCGGCCGCGGCAACATCCGCGAGCTGCTGAACGAAGGGCAGGAAGTCATCGTTCAGGTCGAAAAAGAAGAACGCGGCAACAAGGGCGCCGCGCTCACTACATTCATCAGCCTCGCCGGTCGCTTCCTGGTACTGATGCCGAACAACGCCCGCGCCGGCGGCGTGTCTCGTCGCATCGAAGGTGAAGACCGCGAGCAACTGCGCGAAGCGTTGGACCAGGTGCAGATTCCCGACGGCATGGGCGCGATCGTGCGCACCGCCGGCGTCGGCCGCTCCGCCGAGGAGCTGCAGTGGGACCTGGACAACCTCAAGGAAGTGTGGACCGCCGTGGCGGGAGCCGCCGAAGGCCGCCCTGCCCCGTTCCTGATCTACCAGGAATCCAAAGCGATCATCCGCGCGCTGCGCGACTACCTGGCCGATGACATCGGCGAGATCCTGATCGACAACAAAGAGGTCTACAACGAAGCGCAGCAGTACATGCAGCGTTTCATGCCCGCGGGCCTGCGCAAGCTGAAGTTCTACGAAGACAGCGTGCCGCTGTTCACGCGCTTCCAGATCGAGAACCAGATCGAGTCGGCTCATTCGCACAAGGTGAACCTGCCGTCCGGCGGCTCCATCGTCATCGATCCGACCGAGGCGCTGGTGTCCATCGACATCAACTCCGCGCGCGCCACGCGCGGTGGCGACATCGAAACGACGGCGCTCAACACCAACCTGGAAGCGGCCGACGAAATTGCCCGCCAGTTGCGCCTGCGCGATCTGGGCGGCCTGATCGTCATCGACTTCATCGACATGGAGTCGCAGAAGAATCAGCGAGCGGTCGAAGATCGTCTGCGAGACGCTGTGAAGCAGGACCGAGCGCGCATCCAGATCGGCAAGATCTCGCGCTTCGGATTGCTGGAGCTGTCGCGCCAGCGCCTGCGCCCGTCGATCGGCGAGTCCGCCAGCATCAACTGCCCTCGCTGCAACGGCATGGGTTCAATCCGCAGCGTCGACTCGCTCGCGCTGGCACTGTTGCGATTGATCGGCGAAGAAGCGCGCAAAGACCGCACGGTCAAAGTCATCGCGCAGCTGCCGGTCGAAGTCGCGACCTATCTCATGAACGAGAAGCGCGAGTGGCTCAACAACATCGAGCACAAGAGCAGCGTGCAAGTCGTGCTGGTGCCAAACAAGTATCTCGAAACGCCGGCGTACGAAATTCGCCGCGTGCGTGACGATGAGGCCGGCCTGCCCGAGAACAGCACGATCAGCCACCAGATTCCGGTCGCGCCGCAGCCGACCGGCGACGAAATTGCCAAGCGCGAAGAGCGCGCGGCCGCGGCTGCGCCTGCGGTTGTGACATCGTCGGTGCCGTCGATTCCGCCGCCGCCGACCATCGCGATGGAAACAACCATTGCGCCGGCGCCGAAGCCGGTCGAGCAGATCGGCATTTTTGTAAAGCTGTGGCGATTCTTCTTCGGCGGTGCTGGCAGCGCCGCCCGCGCGCCGGAGCCAGTGAAAGAAGCGCCTGCTTCGCGCCCCCGCCATGACCGTCGTGACCGTCACGAAAGCCGCGGCCGCGACCATGATCGCTCGGGCCGCAAGCCGCGCGATCGGGATCGTGACCGCGATCGCGGTAGCCGTGGCGAGCAGAAGAGTGAGAAACCGGCGCAGGAAGCGCGTCGGGACTCTCATCCTCAGCAGCAGCGGCAGGACCGTAAGCCGCGCGAACAACACGCGGGCGGCGAAGGCCAGCGCTCGCATCAGCAGCCTCGGCAACAGCAGCCTCAACAGGCGCCCGCTCAGCCTCGCCAGGAAAGCCCGCGTCAGGAAGGTCCGCGTCCGGAAGGTGCCGCCGCGCCAGCTCAAGGCGACGCTCAACGCGCCGGTGAAAAAGGCGAACGTGGCGAGCGCGGTGAGCGTGGCGGTCGCGGCCGCCGCGGCCGTCGTCGTCGCGGCCGTGGTCGCGGTGGTGATGATGGCGGCGGCTCGCAGTCCGCCGGTGGCGAAGGCCACGGTGGTGGCTCGTCCGGTGACAGCGCCAACGCTCAGCCTCGCGAGTCGCACAGTCAGGACTCAGGCCCGAGCGCCGCTCCGAGCCGGCCCGAGCCTCAGCATCACTCCGAGCCTCGCGAACATCACGCGAGCGAGTCCTCCACGCCGCCCGCGCCGAAGCCTCGTGAGCCCGAAGCTCACAGCGCGGCGCCCGCTGGCGGCGGCGGTGGCGGCGAGAAGTTCACGGTGTGGAGTTCGTCGCCGAGCCCGAGCAGCAGCTCGTGGGGCCCGAGCGGCGGGTCGCGTCGCGAGGAGTAATGTTTCTTTGCGGGGCCGGCGGCCAACGCCGGCCCTCGCAGCACGTCAGCGCTGCCGGCTCAGCACTTCCTGAATCAGGCCGTTCGCAGCTTCTTCCAGCAGATCCAGCACTTCTTCGAAGCCTTGGGCGCCGCCGTAGTACGGATCGGGCACCCAGCGCGAGGGCGCCTGGGGCGCAAATTCCATCATGAGGCGAATGCGTTCGTGATGCGTCGACGGTGCGCGCCGTTTGAGCTCGCGCAAATTGTCCTCATCCATCGCGAGGATCAAATCGTAGTGCGCGAAATCCTCCGCGGAGACCATGCGAGCACGCAGCGAGGATAGATCGATGCCTCGCCGGCGCGCGGCTTCGATGGAGCGACGATCGGGCGGACTGCCGACGTGATAATCGTGCGTGCCGGCGGAGTCGATCTCGATTTGCAGCTCCGGCGCGCGGGTCGCCAATACTCGACGAAACACGCCTTCTGCCGTGGGCGAGCGGCAGATATTGCCCATGCAGACGAACAGGATGCGCATGGCCCGCAGGTTGAACGCGCGGGGCGGCAGCGTCAAGTTGTCACCGCCCTCGCCTAGCGCTTGGCCAGCGACGCTCGCACGCGGTCCAAATCCGCCTGTGTATCGATGCCTGCCGGCGGCGACTCCGAAGCGACGGCAACGACCAGTTTCATGCCCGCCTGCAGCGCGCGCAGTTGTTCCAGTTTTTCGGTGAGTTCCAGCTCGCCGGGCGGCAGCGACGTCATCCGTTTCAATGCATCGACGCGGTACGCGTAAATGCCCAAGTGCCGTTGCGCGCCGCTGAAACGCGTTTGACTCGCGAGCCCCTGCGTCGCGCCGTCGCGATTCCACGGAATCGGCGCGCGGCTGAAATATAGAGCGGCGCCGTTTGCAGCCGTCACGACTTTGACCGCGTTGGGATCCAGAAACTCGTGCAGCGTGGTGATGGGCGTCGACAGCGTGGCGATGTCGGCATCGGAATGTTTCTCCAGCAGCGAGGCGACCTGGCCGACCAGCACCGGCGGCAGCTGCGGCTCATCGCCCTGCACGTTCACGACGATCGTGCGCTCGCCCCAGCCGCGCTTGGTCGCGACTTCAGCAATGCGATCGGTGCCGGAGGGATGCTCGGCACTGGTCATCACAGCAATCGACTGCTGCGTGCGCGGATCGATGGCGGCGGCGGCAATGCGCTCGTCGTCAGTTGCAACCAACACTTCATCCGCGCCGCTTTCCACGGCCGCGGCGATCACCCACTGAATCATCGGCCGGCCGGCCAGAGTGAGCAGCGGCTTCGCCGGCAAGCGCGCGGAGGCATAGCGCGCGGGAATGACGACTTTGAAAGTCACATCAGTCCTTCAACACATCAGTCTTTCAACAGCGGATCGGTGGGCGACAGCTGGCGCGCTTCGTCTTCGAGCATCACGGGGATGCCGTCGCGAATCGGATAAGCCAGGCGATCGGCGCGGCAGATCAACAGCTGCTGCGACTTCGCATACTGCAGCGGCCCCTTGCACAGCGGACACGCCAGGATATCGAGCAATTTGGAGTCCATGGACGCTCCTGATTAAAAACTCGGGATCGGGCATCCTGCCACGACCCTCGTGCAATCAGCAAAAGGCGCGACTTTTACTGATTGCTCGCCGCTCGATGAACGTTGCTTCATCTATTTACGAGGCACGAGCACGCGATCGAGCACCTGCTGCAGGATCTGCGCGTCGGCGGCGCTCAGCGCGACGTCCATGCGCACGGCCCACAGCTCGTTGGGGTGCCCACTCGCGCCGGCGACGCATTTTACTGCATCTTTCTCCGTCATCAGCACTGGCGCTTTATCGGGAAACGCCAGGTGACGCACGCTCAGGCGCGCGTGGTCGGGCAGCGGATGCGGATCGACCTGGATTCCCAGCGCCTTCAGCGCATCGAAGAACGCCTGCGGATTGCCGATGCCCGCGACCGCATGCACGCGCGAGCCCTTGAAACTTTCCAACGAGCGGCGCTCGCCGGTTGCAACCGAGATCGCCTCACGCAGCGTCGGTGTCGCGACGACTGAAGTCCCCCCGACGGACTTCAGCGTCATGCTCGCCACGGAGCGGCGAGTTCTCACTTTCACATCGACACTGTTGAGACGGCTCGCCGGCTCGCGCAGCGGCCCGGCCGGCAGCATGCGACTGTTGCCCAGCCCCCGCCGTTCATCGATCACCGCGATCTCGGCATCGCGCTGTAATCGATAGTGTTGCAAACCATCGTCGCAGAGCACGATCTCGGCGCCGCGTTCGATCGCTCTCTGCGCGTCTGCCACACGATCCGGCCCGGCGACAACCAATGCGCCGGTGCGCTGAGCCAGCAGCACCGCTTCATCGCCGACTTCCTGCGAGGATGTTTCTTGGGTGACGTCACGCGGCCAATGTTTGGATTGGCCGCCGTAACCGCGAAGCACGATGCCAACGCGCAACCCTCGCGCATGCAACTGCTCGGCGAGCCAGATCGTCATGGGAGTCTTGCCGGTGCCGCCGACAGTGATGTTACCGACGACGACAACCGGACGCGGGACGCGGAAGGAACGAAACCAACCTTTGCGATACGCCGCCCGACGGCAGGCGACGACGATGGCGAACAACCACGACAGCGGCAACAGCAACAGCGAAAACCACTGCGACTTGCGCTCGTACCAAACGCCTTGGAAGAAGCTATCCCCGCTCACGCCTTGAACTGCAGGCTGTGCAGCAGCGCGTATTGTCCCTGCTTCGCGAGCAGTTCGGCGTGCGTGCCGCTCTCCACGATCCGCCCGGCTTCGAGCACCACGATGCGATCGGCATTTTCGACCGTCGAGAGTCGATGCGCGATCACCAGCGTCGTGCGGTTGTGCATGAGCTTTTCGAGCGCCGCCTGGATGAAACGTTCCGACTCGGTATCGAGCGCGGACGTCGCTTCGTCAAGAATCAAGATAGGCGCGTTCTTCAGCAGCGCGCGAGCGATGGAAATGCGTTGGCGCTGACCGCCGGACAGCAGCACGCCGCGATCGCCGACGATGGTGTCGAGCCCTTCAGGCAACTCGCGCACGAAGTCCATGACCAATGCAACTTCCGCCGCGCGCTCGATCTCTTCATTCGACGCCTTGCGACCGAACGCGATGTTGGCGCGAATCGTATCGTTGAACAGCACCACTTCCTGGCTGACAACCGCGATCTGCTCTCGCAGGCTGCGCAGTTGATACTCACGCAGCTCGTGACCGTCGATGCGAATCTCGCCCGAGTCCGCGTCATAAAATCTCGGCAGCAGATTCACCAAGGTCGACTTGCCGCTGCCGGTCTTGCCGACGATGGCGACCATCTCGCCCGCGGCGATGCTGAGGCTGACATCGTTGAGCTGCACGCCCTTGCCAGCCTGGTACGCAAACGAAACATTCTTGTATTCGATATCGCCGCGCACGCGCTCGACGATCAGATCGCCGCCGAGCGGCTCCGGCTGCGTATCCAGCAGCTCGAATATGCTCTGCCCCGCCGCGATGCCCTGCTGCAACGGGCCCGACACACCGACCAGCGAACGCAGCGGCTGCGCGATGCCGACCAGCGCGACAAAGAAAGCCAGCAGGTCGCCCATGCTGGTGCGGCCGGCAATCGCATCGGCGATCGCGATCGACAACACGATCGCCGAGCCCGTCGCCGTCACCATCTGCACGACCGGATTGGACAAACCTTTGGTCAGCACCAGGCGCATGTTGGAACGACGGTTGTGTTCGTTGATGGCGTCGAACAGCCCGCCCTGGTAATCCTCGGCGTTGTAGACCTTGATCAGCCGCGGTGCGTCCAATGTTTCTTTGGCGATGCGCGTGATGTCGCCCATCGAATCCTGAATGCGGCGGCCGTAGCGGCGGAACTTGCGATTGATGATGCCGATGAGCCACGCCACCAGCGGGCCCATGATCAATGCGATCGTGGCCAGGCGCGCATTCAAATAAAACAGCGCGATGATGGAGCCGATGATGGTCAGCGCCTCACGCAGGCTGATCAATACCGAGTCGGTCGCGGCCTGGCCGATCTGCTCGGTGTTATAGGTCAGGCGGGACAGCAGCACGCTGCTGGAATTGCGGTCGTAATAGCCGACCGGCAAATGAACCATGCGCTCGAAGATCTGGTCACGCAGCCGCTTGACGATGCTGCGGCCCACGTAGCCCATGCAATAGGTCTGCGTGAAATCGCCGAGACCGCGCAATAGAAACAAACCGACCAGCGCGATCGGCAGCCAGAGGATGGTGCGCGGATCGCGGTTCTGGAACGTCCCGTCGCCGAAGACTTTGGCGAACGCCGTGAAACTCACCATGCTGACCGAGAACACGACTGCGCCGAGCATGCCCAACATGAACATGCCGCGATGAGGACGCAGATAAGTGATCAGGCGTTTGTAAGTCTGCCAGGCGCTGGGCACAGGCGCCGTCGAGCCGCGATCGGAAGGTGACATGATGCTCGCGATGGCGCGGTTCTTAGGGCGCGCCCACAGTCGTTCAGGGGTTGTTGCTCCCGGCATTACTTTGATCGTTGACGGTGGCGATGCTGAGAGCCTTGAAGCCCAGCCGCCCCAGCACGTCCATCGCGGTCACCACCGACTGATGCGTCGCTTTGGCATCGGCCCGGATCGTGACCGGCAGGTCTCGCCGTTCGCCGGCAATTTTGGACACCGCGGCGGATAAAGTCGACGGGCTGGTGTTGATCAACACCTGGCCGTTGACACGATACTCGCCGCTGGCGGTGACGGCCACCTCGATGGGATCCTTCTTCTGCTCGGCGGCGGGCTCGGTGCTCGCGCTCGGCAGCTGCAGCCGGATGCGCGACTCGTCGACGAACGTGGTCGACACCATGAAAAAGATCAGCAGCAGCAGCACCACGTCGATCAGCGACGTGAGGTTCAACTCCGGCTCTTCCTGGTCGCGCGAGGATTGCAGCTTCATGCGGCCTCGCTGTCCTGCGCGGCCTGGGTTTCGAGCGCCTCGACCAGCTTCATGGCTTCTTTCTCCATCTGCACCACCAGCGCCTGCACGCGGCCCCGCAGGAACTTATAAGCCAGCAGCGCCGGAATCGCGACCGTAAGGCCCGCAGCAGTGGTAATCAGCGCCTCGGCGATGCCGCCGGCCAGGGTCGCCGGATTGCCGATGCCGGTGGTGGTGATGGCATTGAAGGTGCGGATCATGCCGAACACCGTGCCGAGCAGGCCCATCAGCGGCGACATCGATGCGATGGTGCCGAGCGTGCCGATGAAACGTTCCAGCTCGTGCACCACGTGCCGGCCCGTGTCCTCGATGGCCTCGCGGATCACGGTGCGATCGCGATAGCGATTGAGCAGGCCGGCCGCGAGGATCTTGCCGAGCGGCGAGTTCTGCTGAAGCGCGACGATGTGCTTGTCCTGGATCTGCCGCTGCTCGACCCAGCGCCACACCTTTTGGGTGAGCTCGGCGGGCAGCACGCGTTTGCTTTGCAGAGTCCAGAGTCGTTCCAGAAAAATGGCCGCGGCGACGATGGAGGCGAGAATGATGGGCCCCATCATGATGCCGCCGGCTTTCACGATTTCGAACATGACTTTCGTATGTGACCGTGGTTGAGCGCCGGGGTGAAATTCGCGGCCGCATACTAGCAGCTTTCGCTGCACCAGCATCATTGCCGGCTCCAGTAACGTCGCCGTGTGTGACGCTGCTCGCGAACCTGCACTTTGCCGGCGGCAAAAGTGGCCGTAATCGCGCCGCTGACGCTGGTATCGAAGGTGCGCGCGCCGGCCTTTTGCCAGCGTTCCACCACGTCCGCGCGAGGCATTCCCCAGCGGTTGCGATAGCCGGTGGAAAAAATTGTCACATCCGGTCGCGTGGCGGCGACGAATAGCGAACTCGATGAAGTCCCGCTGCCGTGATGAGGGGCAACGACTACGTCGACGTGCGGCACGCCGTGATCGAGCAGCGCTCGCTCCGCATCGACTTCGATGTCACCGGTCAACAGGGTCGTACCGTCGCGCCCGCGGATCAATACGACGCAAGATGAATCGTTGCGACTGCGCTCCACCGAAGCCTGCGGATGCAGCACGGTGAAACTCACACCGTCCCAGGTCCATTGTTGCCCTCGTTCGCAGCGGACCTGCGCTCGTGAGGTGTCGCGCACCGACGGCCCGAGCAGCAGCGTTTGCACCGGCAGATTTGCCAGCACCGCCGGCAGGCCGCCGCTGTGATCCTGATCGCCATGGCTGATCAAAAGCATGTCCAATTGACGCACGCCTTTGTGGCGTAAAAATGGCAGCACGGCGAGCTCGGCGGCGCTGCGTCCCGATTGAAACGCCGGCCCGGTGTCGTAGAGAAGCACGTGCGAATGTGTGCGAACGACTGCGGCCGCGCCCTGCCCCACATCCAATACCGTGAGCTCGAACGTGCCCGATGCTGGTGTCGGTGCGCGATAGCAAACGATCGGCAAACACAACAGCAGGCCGACCACGCGCACCGGCCAGATCGCCGGCAGAATCAGCAACAGCACGCCGCAGACGAGCGCTGCAAACACGGGCCACGAGGGTTCCGGCGCGTACCACATCGACATCGATCGATCGGCGAGCCATTGAAACATCGGCCAACTGGCGTTGAGCAGCGCCGCCGGCACCTTCAACAGGACTGCGCCCAGCGTTGGATGAATCGAGGCAGCCAGCGTGCCGATCAACACGCTCGGCACGACCAGCAATGTGAACAACGGCACCGCTATCACATTCGCCAACGGCGACACGAGCGAGAGCGCACCGAACGTCGCAAGCAGCAGCGGCACCAGCCCGATCGTGGCCGCAAGCTGCACGCGGGCGAAATTCATGATCATCCCGTCACGGCCCATCCTTCCAGACAGCGCCACAACCAACACCACAACGGCACCGAACGACAGCCACGCGCCGACGGCGAGCGGCGCGAAAGGATCGAGGATCAACACTGCAATCAGCGCCAGGCTCAGCGACTGCCCGAAGGCCAGCGTGCGACGACACCAGCGCAGCGCGAAGTAAATGCACAGCATGATCAACGTCCGCTGCGTCGGCACTGACAATCCCGCGAGCACGGAATAAATGAACGCGACTGACATGCCAGCGATCACCTGGCCGTGCATGGCTGTCCAGCCGAAACGCTGCGCGTGCCGATAGCGAACGATGAACCCACCGCACCACGCCGCCGCCATCGCAATCATCCCGATGTGCAGGCCCGAGATCGCCATCAGATGTGTCGTGCCCGTCGCGGCGAACACTCGCCACTGCTGCGTAGTCATCGCTTGAGTGTCGCCAATCGCGAGGCCCTGCAGAACGCCGAGCATGGGCTCATCGCCGACAGCCGCTGCGATTCGCGCACCGATCCATCCGCGCACTTCATCTACCGCGTAGCGCAGCGACGCGGATTGCAAACGACGATTGCGATCGTCCTCGCGCACGTAACCGGTCGCGCCAATACCGTCGCGAAACAAATGACCTTCATAATCGAAGCCGCCGGGATTCGCGAACCCGTTGCGACGCTTCAAACGAACCATCAATTGCCACTGCTCGCCCACCCGAGGCCGCTCGGGTGCGCGATACCAAGTCAGACGCACATGCGTGGCAATGCCGGGCTGACCTTCGATGACATCGAACACGAATTGCGGATCGGGATCGGAATCGGGCAAGGATGCAATGAAGCCTCGGAGCAGGACGTCGCGTCCTTCGAGCTCGGTGGGCAGATCGGACGACAGGCGCAGCGCCGCGTGCGACCATGCCCACACAACTCCGCATGCAGCTGCGGCTAGCCAGTACAGCGGGCGCTGCCTGCTCGTAAGCGCAACCACGACGACAGGCACAATGAGCACCGCCCAATGCAACGCCGGCAGCCGCGGCCACAGCTGGACAGCGCAGTCGCCGGCCAGAAATGCCAAGGCAATCGCATCCATCGCGCCTCCTGCACGTGAACAATGCGGCAGCGACTGAGATAATCGTCGCCCGCGAGTCCAGATCCATGCCTCAGTCCATGCCCAGACGTATTTTCAAGCCGCTCAGCCGCCAGCGACATCGTTGGAAGGATCGCTGGTTCACGCGGCCGTTCCGCCTGCTGCTGGAGCATCCGGTGTACTGGACGCTCAACCGCCGCAATGTCGCGCGGGCATTCGCGATGGGGCTGGCAATCTCCTTCATCCCCATTCCCGTGCACATCGTGCTCGCGACGCTGCTGGCGCTGCTGTTCCGCTTGAACATGCCTGCGGCCATCCTCGGCACGTTCCTCGCCAATCCCTTGACGATGGTGCCGATGTACGTGGCCGCCTACTGGGTCGGCTGCAACCTGTTGGGTATCCCCGGGCACAACATCGCATTCGAAATGAGCTGGGAATGGCTCACCACCGGGCTGCTGCCGATCTGGAAACCGTTTCTGCTCGGCTGCCTGGTGCTAGGAGTGACGGCCGCCATCAGCGGCTACATCGTGCTCGCGTCCGTGTGGCACCTGAGCCTGGTGCTCAAGTATCACGAGCGCAAAGGCGCAACGAACGCGAAAGCCTCGGTAAAAGTCGAGAAATGAGCTCAGCCCTGCAGCTTGCCGTCTGTCAGAGTGAGCGATCTTTGCAGACGCGCGGCGAGCTCTGGCGCGTGAGTGACGATCACCAGCGCGGTGCCTAACTCGCGATTCAACTCCAGCATCAACTCGAACACCTGGCGCGCGTTGGCGCCGTCGAGATTGCCGGTGGGCTCATCGGCCAACACCACTGGAGGCTTGGTCACCAACGCACGCGCGACGGCCGCGCGCTGGCGTTCGCCACCGGAGAGCTGACCTGGACGATGTTCGAGTCGCGCGCCCAAGCCGACTCGTTCCAATAGCTGACGCGCTTGCGTGCGCGCTTCTTCCACCGGCACGCGCCGAATCAACAACGGCATCGCCACGTTTTCCAGCGCAGTGAATTCCGGCAGCAAGTGATGGAACTGATATACGAACCCGAGCGCGCGATTGCGCAGGTCGCCGCGATCTTTATCCGAGAGCAGGCTGATCTGCTGACCGCTGATGCTCACGCTGCCGGAAGTCGGCAGGTCCAAGCCGCCCAACAGCTGCAGCAACGTCGTCTTGCCAGAGCCTGAAGCACCGACGATGGCAACGCGCTCGCCGGCGTAGATCGCCAGGTCCACGCCTTTGAGCACTTCCACGCGGGTGTCGCCCTGCTGGAAATGTTTGGTCAAGCTGCTACAGGCCAAAACCGGATCGGACATGCAGTTCTCAATAAATGATTCGTTATAGATCGTGCCGCAGAGACTGCGCGGGCTGAGTACGAGCCGCACGCCACGCGGGATAGAGCGTCGACAGGCTGCACAGCAGGAACGTAGTGACGCTGATCTTCAGCACGTCCGGCCACTGCACCGTCGCCGGCAGGTCGCTGATGTAATAAACCTTCGCGTCCAGGAAGTGCACGCCGAGCACTGCTTCCAAGCCGTGGATCAATGTTTCCAGGTTGACCGAGATCAGCACCCCGAGCGCCACACCCGCCGCGGTGCCGATCAAACCGATTGCCGTTCCCTGGGTCATGAAGATCGTGAGGATACTGCGCGGCGAAGCGCCGATGGTGCGCAGGATGGCAATGTCCGAGCTCTTGTCCTTCACCACCATCACCAGCGTCGAGACGATGTTGAAGGCGGCGACCGCGACCACCAGCAGCAGGATCAGAAACATCGCCGACTTGGTGAGCTGAATCGAGCGGAAGAAGTTGGCGTGCTTGCGCGTCCAGTCGTCGATGTAATAACCGCCGCCGAGCGACACCGCCAGCTCGCGCACCAGCGACGGTGCTTGAAACAAATCGGCGAGCTTCAGGCGCAGGCCGGTGACCTGCTCACCCATCCGATACAACCGGGCCGCATCGTCCAGGTTGATGTAGGCGAGATTGCGATCGAACTCATACATGCCGGCATTGAAGATGCCGACCACTTTGAATGTTTTCGTGCGCGGCATGACGCCGATGGGCGTAATCACCCGCAGCGGCGTCACGAGCACGACCGTCTGACCGACGTTGACGCCGAGCGCCTTCGCCAGCTCCGTGCCCAGCACGATGCCAAAGCTGCCCTTGGAGAGGTGGTCGAACGAGCCCGCCGCCATTTTCTGCGTGATCGATGTGACTTTACTTTCCAGGTCGGGGCGCACGCCGGTCACGATCGCGCCGCTGTTACTGCCGCCCGCCAGCAGCAGCGCCTGCTCTTCGATGTACGGCGCCGACGCCAGCACTTCCGGATGTTTGCCGATGCGCGCCGCCGTGTCTTGCCAGTCCGGCAGTCCGGAGCCGAAAGCGCTGATGGTCGCGTGCGAGGTGAGATTGAGAATGCGGCCGCGCACTTCGCGCTCGAAGCCGTTCATTACCGACAGCACCACGATCAGCACGGCCACGCCGATGGCGATGCCCAGCATCGAGATCGTGGAAATGAATGAAACGAAGCGATTGCCGCGGTTGGAACGCAGGTAGCGCCGCCCTATTAAAAACTCGTAACGCTTACTCATAGCGCAACGCATCCGCCGGCTCGGTCGCCGCTCCGCGCAGCGCCGGATAAATCGTCGCGAGCACCGTGAGAATCAGCGCAGTGATGGTAATTGCGATCACCTGCGGCCACTGCACTTCCGAAGGCATGTCCGAAATCACGAACACGGTGGGATCGAAGATCTTCGCGCCCGCGATTCCTTCCAGGAACGGCACGATGGTGCCGACGTTGAATGCAATCAACAGACCGAACACCAAGCCGAGCAGCGCGCCGAACCAGCCGATGAGCACACCTTGCGTCATGAACACACCGACGACTGCACGCGGCGTCATGCCCACGGTGCGCAGAATTGCGATGTCCGTGCGCTTCTCGTTCACGACCATGACGAGTGCCGCGATGATGT
>CAMLEO010000122.1 GCA_946478975.1 uncultured Steroidobacter sp. | reverse complement strand
GGGCACATCCCGACTGCTACGTCGGACTGGCGACGAGATCTGGATGGCGGGCGCAGGAGTGCAATGGACGTTTGCGCCACGCTGGGCAACGCGCCTGGAATATCAGCTCACCGGTGACGTCGAGCGCGATCGAGCGAACCAATCGAACCAGGCGAAGAAATTCGCCCAAGTCTCGCTGTCCGTCTTGTTCGACTTTTGATACCAACAGATCGATACGAAGATCCTGCCGTGCCGCCGGACGAGCCGGCCCGCGTGCTCGGCTACTACTCGATCAGCCCCTAGGGCACCATCGCATTAGGGACTCGCTTACGAAGCCGATCTCTTCCTTGAGATACCGGCTCGAATGAAAGCTTCGATATTGTGACAAGCTCAATATCGGTACACGCCTGTTGAGACTCCACCCGACCAATCATTCAGGTTGCACGCTGACCGCAGCGCGTAATATGCATACGAATGTCACTCCGTTCGCAACTTGAGGATGAAAGCAAATGGATAGAAGGGATCTCTCTCGTGCTCTGATCGGTGTGGTGGGTGCTTCGACGCTGCTGACAACTCGCGCGGAAGCGCAAGTCTGCGATCGCAGCTGATTGCCCCGGATCGCGTCACCATCATTGGCGATGGTCGCGACGTGAGCCTGCTGCGTTATGAGGGGACAGCCCCGGTACCGGGCGGCGGCGCCATGCTCAAGTTTCCGACGCGCTCCGCGTTTCGCGTTTCTCAAATTGGATTTCGCTGCACGGCTCCAGTAAGCACCAATACGACGACGCAGCTGCATCTGGAAAACTGCGTGTACTTCGAAGTCTCCGATATCTCGTTTGGCGGCAGCCTGACCTCGTCCTTCACCAACAACATTCGGGGCTGCGTATGTGACCAGACGAGTGCGGGTTTCGTTCCGCCCCGTGGCAACGGTGTATTCCGCAATATCTTGTATGTTATCGAACCGACCGATTCCGGCGCATCCGAGTCGCGCGGCATACACGTCAAAGGGCATCCCAGCCAGGCGATGAATCATGTCATCCTCGACGGCGAGGGCAACATCGAGCATGCCTGTTACGGCGTGGTGTTCGAAAACGCCAACAATTGCTATCTCGGGCCCTGGCAGATGCGCGGATCGACCAATACGGAGATCAAGCTGATCAATTGCGCGAACTGCATGATCGTCGGCCCACAGATTGTCCCGCCCCCCACGATCGGCACGGGTATCTCGTTGGACGCGAGTTGCGTCGACAACGTCATACTCAATCCCGCCTGGAACTTCTCCAGCGGTACGCCCATGGTCGCGATCAACGACAACGGCAGCAGAACCACGACCATTGCGCCTGGCGCGCCCGGGATATTGAAAGTACAAGGCAAGCTCAATGGTTCGTATCAGTTGCGGAAGGCTGACGGCGTCGGTAACAGCCTGGAGGTGATCCGTTCCGTTACAGACCCCGATTCCGGGATCATCGTTCGCTCGGATACCAACCCGCTCGCCAAGGCGTTCCTGTCCATCAATCGCGGCTCAGGCCCGGCGGGTCAGGACATCCTTCGCCTGGAGGGAGGCTCCGCACTGTTCGAGCGAGTAGCTTCGGACGGACGCCACTATCTGAGCGCACCCACGGGGGCGCCGAGCGCAAGCGAAGTAGGAAACAATCAGATCTCGTTCTATCTCGATCAGGCGGCCAATCAACTCAGAGTCATCGTCAGATATTCCGACGGCTCGGTCAAAAACGGCGCGGTGACATTGAGCTAAAGGGGTTCGTCTGAGCTTGGGCAAGCGGCGCGCAGCGTCTGCGCGCCGTTCCCCCGGCCAGCATCACAGTCTCGACGAGAGTACGGGACACGTTGATAGCGTTCGAACACGCGCGCTAAGAAATCGCGCAGCCAAGCACATCACACGTCCGGGGATTACTCGCTGATCCAGACCGGTCCCATATCTGTTAGGGCGACGGTGGCGCCATTCAGGAGAACGGCGAGATGTTTCGTAGATCGTTGTTTGCGGAAATGTTGGTCGGGCTGCTCGCAGTTTGTTCATTGGCGAGAGCTGAACAGCCTGGCCCCATCGTGCAGACAACCGCCGGTTCCGTTGCAGGGATCGTGAAGGATGCGATGGTCTCTTACCTGGGCATTCCCTATGCCGAACCACCGGTGGGGAAGCTGCGTTGGCGCCCGCCGCAGCCCAAGCAGTCCTGGAAAGGAATCCTCGATGCCAGCCATTACCAGGACCACTGCATCCAGTTCCCTTTGAACAAGGCCGTGGAAGTGGATGCGATGAGCGGCGCCAGTGAGGACTGCCTTTTTCTCAACGTCTACGCGCGGCGCGCCGAGATCTCCCAGGACAATCGCCTGAAGCCTGTAATGGTCTGGATTCACGGTGGCGCGAATACCATCGGCGCAAGCGACTACACCGATCCGGCGCCCCTGATCGAGATGGGAGACGTCGTCGTCGTATCGATGAATTATCGACTGGGTGCGTTCGGTTTCATGGCCCACCCGGCGCTTGCCGCGGAGGGACATCCGTTCGCCAACTACGGGATCATGGACCAGCAACTGGCGCTGAGGTGGGTTCGCGACAATATCTCTCGCTTTGGAGGAGATCCTCGCAACGTCACCATCTTCGGCCTGTCGTCGGGTGGATTGAATGTCACCACCCATCTCGTATCGAATGCGTCCGCGGGGCTGTTTCAGAAGGCGATCATCCAAAGTGGCGCGTATCTTCTCGACACGCCTGGCCTGTCTTATGCGGAGCGGTTGAGCATACTCCTTGCGAGCCGCGTCGGATGCGCGAGACAGACTACGGTGGCAACAGCTGAATGTTTGAGGGCGCTTTCAGTAGCCGACATTCTGGAGCATCTCAACGCGATGCAGGCTGAGGACCAGCCTCTGAGGGAAGACAAGTTCCTCCGCCCCGGCGGCGCCTATCCACAAATGACCGTCGATGGCCAGATCCTGGCGGAGCCCCTCCGTACGGCTATCGAAGCAGGCCACATTCATCGAGTTCCCGTGCTTCTCGGCAGCACCAGCGATGAGGAGCGGGAATTCACCTGTGGCGCCGTGGACTCTTTGCGAGCGTTCTCCAAATGGGTGCCGACCTTTGCCTACGAATTCGCCGATCGGGCATCGACTCCGGATGGCGCTGTGCACGGAGCCGACCAGAAGTATTTGTTCAACTGGGCAGGTTTTGTGGGCGACCTGAGCCGTTTCTCAAACTTCGGCGGTTTGCGGATGCATGCGCAGGCTGCGGATGGCCCATTCAAGCTGCCTCCGCAAAGCCGCGCCCTCAGCGAAGTCATCCGACAATCTTGGGTGGCCTTTGCCGCCTCGGGCAATCCCAGTACTCCGCGGATTCCTAAATGGCCCCACCCGTCTGAAGGGATTCAGCGGTTCGATACGACACTCTCAGTCGTGTCTCCGAGAGACTTCAGCATCATTCACGAGTGCGGTTCCGGCTCGATGTTGCCTGATCCGAGTTGAGTGCTGGCACCGCTTCGCTGCACTTTCATTCGATCATTCGTCAGTGCGTCGGGCGAGATCTCAATCTTCACCGGAGCTTTGTAGGATGCAAGTTGTTTGCGACAGTGTTGCCAGATGCGAGTGATCGCCTCTCTCGCATCCAAATCCTGGGTCGCCAGGTTCACGCGCGCCGTCACGACTTGCCCCAACAAAACGTGCGGCTTGCCAGTCACCGCCACGTCGCGCACGAAGTCGAGCTCCATGATGGTGTTTTCGACTTCGGACGGGCTCACTTTCTCTCCGCCCACGTTGATGATGTCAGCCGTCCTGCCACGGAATCGAAGCCATTCACCATCGACCTCAACCAAGTCACCGGTGCAATACCAGCCGTCCTGGTCGACCGGCGAAGGGGCATTGAGATAGCCGAGGATGACGCTCTCGCTGCGAATCCATAGCAGACCGTCGACGACTTTGACGTCCAGGCCGTCGCTCTTGAACTTCAGCCACAGACTGTCATTTCCCCTTGAAACCGTTCGGGGCGATCCAGTTTCGGTGGCCCCATACTTCTGGCTGATCTGCACGTTGGGAAACAACTCGTTGATGCGAGCGAGTGTGTTGGAATCCATCGGTTCGGAGCCATACGTGACCACCTTCAGGCTCGATGTGTCATGCACGCGTGCAAGCTGTGATGTGCAGAGCAGCCGGAGAAAGCTCGGTGAGGTCGGCAGCACCTCCACCTGCTGGGACTCGATCAGTTCGAGAACGGAAATCGGGTCCCGTCGGCGCGCAAAAATGAGCGTCCCGCCACTGGCAAGGGTATAGAAGATCGTATCCTGCCCGGCGACGTGATCGAACAGCAGGAACGCGAGCGTGCGAAATCTCCTGCGCGATTTGTGGAATTTTGATAGGAATCGCTCAGCGCTGTGGAGCGCCGCCTTCGGACGCCCGGTAGAACCGGATGTAAACATCACGATCCCACCTTCGCCATCCTGGCGCAATTTCTCGAGGAGAGGATGATCAGCCGAATGCGCGGTGGCTTGCCATTCATAGCGGCCGTCCACGTGCAAGTCAATCAATGCCGCGGCTCTTGCGTCTACCAGGTACTGTTCAACGGCACGGTCTCGTGGAATCAGTGCGACGATGGCGCGGCTGACAATCATTGCCAGAAGTGCGGCGACTGCATCCAGCGAGTAATCGGCGCGTAGACCGATGACCATTCCAGGCTTGACGTTTAATTGCTCCAAGCGCGCCCGCCAGCGCTCGATCCGCTCCAGCAGGTTCTCGTACGCGTAGCTGCTGCCGTTATCCTCGACGCATGGATTGGCGGCATGACTTTGCAGCCCTTGCAGAAACTGCTCAAATTTGTTCATTGGCGACTGCCTCGTCGTAGTGCCAGGCGCCCGACTCGCAATCCAACCGTTCGAAAGGCCGCTCCACGATCGTGCGGGCGGCCCATCGCAACTTTTCGCCAAACTGCCGGATCGTTCTCTCGGCCAGGCACTCCGGCTTGTAGTTGATGGTGACGCCGATCCCCGCCGGTGTGTGGTAGAAGACCGGCCAAAACTTCCATGGCCAATCCGTCAATCGAACCATGAAAGGCCGGAGCTTGATCGGCATCGGCGATCTGCGCGAACGGGACTGTCCGGCCGCGGACCAGTCCTTGGGACGCCAATGAAAATTCAGTTCCGCCTGGCATTCGGGGATGAGGTCCGGCACCCGATCGAAATCCTGATGTTGAATCGCCCGGCCGAATTCGCTTTGAACCTGGTTCAGCAGATCCCGAAACGTTTGGGCGTGATCCACGAAGATGCGCAAGTGCAGGGTCTGCGAAATAAATCCTACGACCCCTTTGAGCTCGGGATGGCCCTGCCTGCCGTGTGACAAAACCGGCATCAGCAGATCCTGCTGGCGAAACCAGCGGGACAAAACAAAAACATATGCAGTCAGCACCAGTAGAGCCAGAGACATCTGCTGCTCATGAGCCGCGCTCTCGAGGCTGCGGCTGAGCTCGGCACCGAATGGTATGTGCATCGTAAGCCCCGCGCCCGAGCTGGCGGCCTTCATTCCAGGATCGGAAGGAATTGCGAGTTTCGAAGTCCCGCTGAGATGCGCCAACCAATAGCTCGAATGCTCTCGCATCCATGCGCGCTCGGCGTGGTGGTGCCAGACGCAATAGTCGGGGAACTGCACCGGCAACGCGGGAAGAGAGAATGGTTGGCCGTGAAGGGCCTGCTCGTACAAGGTCCAGAGCTCGCGGACCAGAATTCCATTCGACACGCCGTCAGACACGATATGGTCGATCACGACAACCAGCACGTGTTCCTCATCGGACTCGCTGAATAACTTTGCGTCAAACAGCGGACCCACGGTCAGGCCGATCTTTTGATCCAGGAATTCCTGGATCAACGCGTTGTCACGAATGACTTGCAGGCGAAATTCGCTTGCGAGGTCAATGTGCTGATATGGAGATCCATCGACCATGACGAATCGAGTGCGTAACGCTTCAT
This sequence comes from uncultured Steroidobacter sp., assembly GCA_946478975.1. Next base: position 12,593 of record CAMLEO010000122.1, on the reverse strand, counting down.
GTCTAAGAATCAGCGCTTCGATACTCCTGCGCAACATCTCGATATCCAGCGATCCTGAAATGCGAGTCGCACAGACGCACATTCTCGGACTCATCAGGCTGGGCGCGTGAGAGTTCCACACTCGGCGCTGCATGGCTGTCAGAGGTATGGGACAGCCCGGCGGCCGGGGCAGGATTTCCATGGGGGCTGACATCGCTAATCTGCCGAGGCAATGCAAGTCGAAGGATCTGTTGCCATCCGCTCCAGCATCGAGAGCAAGCGCTCGCGAAAGCGATCAATGGTTCGAGGGTGCAATCGATCTGGACGGTAGTTCACGACCATGTGGATTCCCGACCCCGTATCGAAAAACACCGGAGAAAACTTCAGGAGGCCCGGCGAGCGTCCCTGCCAAGGCTCGATCTTCAGGGCACGATCAGCGTTCTCATCGTGGCGGTCGAGGTCCTTCGAACACTCGATCATCACATGATGATCGAGCCGGCCACCTTTCCAATGCGTCGGTTGCCAGTTGAATACGGCCTCCGACGCGCACTCCGGGATGAAATTCGGGACCCGGTCGAAATCCTGGTGTTGAAATGCGAGCGCAAATTCGGAGCGGACTCTAGCCAGCAGGCCACGGAACGTATCGTCTTCAACCAATGCCACCCGCAGGTGAACTGCATTTGCCATGAAACCAACGATGTTCTGCCAGGCCGGGCGACGAAATCTGCCGTTCGATATCACTGGGATCAGGACATCCTTTCTCTGGCACCAGCGTGAAATTACCGCCACATAGGCAGTCAGCACGACTAGAGACAATGGCGTTCGCTCTCGTTGCGCGACAGCGCGAAGTCTTGCGCTCAGCTCGTCGCCAAATGGAGCGTGCACCGCCGTCCCGGCAGGCGCCAACGATGCTTCAATCTCGTCATCGCAAGGTATCTGCAGAGGACACGCCCCTTTGAGATGATCCATCCAGTAAGCGCAATGCTCCATCATCCAGGCGTCATGCGACTGCCGAAGCCAATGCGCATAGTCGGAGAACTGGGAATTCAAAGGTGGCAGTGAGAACGGCTGCCCCCGCACCGCCTGGTCATATGCGGACCAGATCTCGCGTGCGATAATCCCGTTCGATACGCCATCGGACGCGAGATGATCGATGAGCACAACCAGCACGTGTTTTCGATCCGACCAGCGCCACAATCTTGCTTCAAACAACGGATCGTTGGCCGGATCGATCATCTGATCCAGGAATTTCTGTATATCGGCATCGAGGTGATTGTTTGAATCACTGCCGGCCGGTTCAGGCACATCGACGACATTCAGATGGTACTCGCCGGCCGGCTCGAAATACTGAAACGGAAGACCGTCCCGCAAAACGATGCGGGTTCGCAAAGCTTCGTGCCTGCGGATGAGCTCCCGGATGCTGGCTTGCAACGACTCAACGTCCAGCCAGCCCGAAATGCACTCCGCGATCACGCACATCCGAGGACTGCGGGATGAATAGCTCTGCCAGCAGCGACGTTGCGAATCAATCAGCGGAATCAGCGGGCTGTCTGCTTGCGATTGCAGCGGCACGAGCTCTCTCATGACAATGCTGGAGCGCGAGCCGCAGCTTTGTGCGTCGTGATCAAACGCGCCAGCTCCCGAACGGTGGGAGCACTCAGAAGGGAACCTGTCGGCAGTTCCACCGCCAATTCCTCGTGAATTCTCAGCTCGACCATCAACATCGCCGTCGAATCTCCTCCCAGGGAGAAGAAGTCGTCTGCCGGAGCGGGCAGGTCCTGTAGCGCGAGCACTTCTTGCCAAATTGCGGAGACTTTGTGCTCGTCGCCGATATCGGGCGAATCACTGGACATCGCGGCACCTCAGGTCACTTCCGTGTTGTGAGGCAGGCTAGGTATTGGCGGGTGTTGGGTCAATCCAGGATCCTTTGAATTGACGTAGCTCGACAGCTGAATGTTTGCTCGCTGATCGAGGCGAGTCCGTGAAGCGGTTGCGCGGATGAATTGAAGAGAACCTCGGTCACTGACGGCCGACCGGACTTTGCGAACGGTTTCGCGAGCAACCTGTCACGACCCCATCAGCCCTTTTTTTCCGTGCTTTTCAGCGTGCCTGAAGTGGAGCTTCACGGCTGTTCCATGGGCCAGGGCCGCGAGTGCTTTTGGTGAACTCCACGCCGCGACTCAGCGTTGATCGAGATCGGTATTGCGGTGTGGTCAATCCCCGTTCCAGCACCGGGGCGATGTTGCGGCATCCGAACGAAGACCGGCGACTAATGTGGTCGGTCACTGTGAATTTGAAAAACTGCAGCGAACTAGCGGAACGTGCCGGCCTCACGCTGCTAATTTCAAAGCATCAGCAGAGCGGCCCTCGGGGGGCGTCATTCCGGCGCCGAAAATTTTCCCGCAAACATGATCGTGCCTTGAAGGCCGCACACGTCACGTGCGGGTCCGGCCACCGTGCCGAATGAGGGCCTACCGGTCCAGTTGAAGCAGCCGTTCGTCACCCTTGGCGATAGCGCTGCATTTTGTCGGCTGTGCCGCAGGTTTCCATGGCGCACCAGCGGCGGCGCTGATTCTTGCTGGTATCGAGAAACAGCCAGCCGCAGGAAGTGACATTGGCGCAGCGACGAAGCTGCGAGGCGGATGAGCCGCTCAACAGGTCGAGCGCATCGAGCGCGATGCGCTTCAGGGGCAGTCGCGCGTCGCGAGCATCGGCGCGCCAATGCAGGTGACTGTCCGCACCGAACGATTGGCTGGCCCAGGCCAGGTGCAACCAGCGATCGAGGCCGCGCACCGCATCTGGAGGCGGCGGCACGTCGTCGATTCGAGCAGCGAATAGCGCATGCAAGTGATCGCGCAGGGTTACCACTTCACGCATCAATGATCTGCGTTTGTGCGCGTCGCGTGGCGTCCTGACGGCGTCGTCCGGGCCCAGCGCTCCGGCGCGAACACACCAGTCGATGAAGCGCCGCGGCTCGGGCAGGTAGTCTTCGACCTCCGCCGCGTAGCGGTTGTGAATTGTGTTGATGAAGTCCAGGGACAGGCGCCCGCCATCCAGGCGGATGTCGCTAATCGGCCGTGGAGGCAAACGGCGGTGCACGGGCGACATGCGGTTGCTCGATCCTCGATTCGCAATTCAGGCGCTACTGGTCAAAGTCATTTAGATGGTAGCCTGTTCGGGGCCGTTGAATACGATGAGGTCAGCGGATGACGCCGACGTTCGACGCAACACATCGCCAGCTGATCGTCGGCATCATCCTGGCGACGTTGATGACATTTGCCATCGTGATCGCTGTTCTGGCGAGCGGCGGCCGGCCCGATCCGCCGGCGCTGCGTGCCGCAGCCACTCTGCTCGATGGCGCCTGGCGATTCCACACCGGCGATGATCCGCGCTGGGCGAGCGTCAACACCGACGACAGCGATTGGGAAACCCTCGATATGACCGCCGTGCCGGGCAGCCACGATGGCGACGTGGGGCTGCCCGATTACACGAGCGGGTGGATGGCGCACGGTCATCCCGATTATCACGGCTACGCTTGGTATCGGCGCGCGGTGACGGTGCCGGGCGGACGAGCTTCGTGGGAAATCCTCGGCCCGACTCTGGTCGAACACGGCTACGAGCTCTACTGGAATGGCGAACGGCTGGGCGGGTCGGGCAGGCTCGGCCCAAACCTGCGAGTTGTCGGCACGCGGCCGCTCAAGTTCGCTCTTCCTCTTGATGCGGCGGGTACTCGTGGCGTGCTTGCGATCCGCGCGTACATGCTTCCCGGTTCCGGGGGCAGCGCAGATGGAGGCGGCATGCACACTGCGCCCATCCTCGCTCCCAAGCCGATCAGCGACGAACTCCATGCCGTGCAGTGGAAGCGAACCATCGCTGGCTACATCGTCGACGCGATCGAGCCGCTGGCCATGTTTGCGCTCGTCGGTCTGGCGTTCGCGTGCGGGTCTCGCAGCAGTCACCAGGGTTTCTTGCTTTGGGCCAGCATCGCGCTTGCGCTGACGGCAGCCAGGCGCCTCAACAATGCGATCGTCGCGTGGACCGATCTGCAGGATCTCGTGACCTATTCGTGGCTGGCGTCGGTCATGTGGGTGCCAACGGTGGCTGCTTGGACGATGGCTTGGAACCGCTGGTGCCTGCGTCCGTGGCGAAGCATCGATGTGTCGGCTGTCGTGCTGATGGTCGCCGCGATCATCGGCGCTGTGATGCATTCGGCGAGTGTGACGACCGGCAGCCGGCTCGGATCCATCGCACTGTTTGTGATAATAGCCGCGCGCATTGTTCGCCACGGACCGATGCGGATCCTGTCGCTCATCACGTTAGCCACGATCGTGGCCGGGCTGTTCGGCGGCGAGTTGCTCGACCCGATCGGCGTGCCCGGCATCTGGTTTCCGTTTGGCATCGGCGTGTCACGGACGCAGTACGTTTACGCGATTGCCATTCCGATCTTGGGCTGTTTGATGGTGCGAACGCTGCAGCCTCCTTGCATTGTCTTCCGGCAGGCCCGAAACTCGAGCGCAGCCGCAAATATTCCTTCTGGCCAAGGTGGCGATTCATGCACAACATCTTCGGACCGTGCGTCGTATTGACCTGCGCATTGCTCGCATCGCCGGTCGGCTTCGCACAAACGTCTTCGGCGCCGGCAAAGCCGGCAGCAGCGACTACTCAGCTGCCGCGAACAGTTCGTCCCACGCATTATGACGTGGCGATCGAGCCGGACATCCAGGCGCTGACGTTCAAAGGCAACGTCGCAATCGCCATCGACGTTTTGCAGCCCACCGCGAGCATCACCCTCAACGCCGCTGACCTGCGGTTTACATTCGCGCGTTTGTTGGGAACCGGCGCGCCGGACGCGAAACCGAAGATCGGGCTCGATGCCGCCGCTCAGACGGCCACCTTCAGTTTCGACCAGCCGATCTCGCCGGGCAGCTATCGGCTGGCGCTCGAGTACACGGGAAAGATCGGTACCCAGGCCGCGGGGCTCTTTGCGCTCGACTATGACTCGCCGGCAGGTCGCAAGCGCGCGCTGTATACGCAATTCGAAGCTGCGGATGCGCGACGGATGATCCCATCGTGGGACGAGCCTGCATACAAAGCGACGTTTACGCTGATCGTCACCGTGCCGAACGACTGGATGGCGGTGAGCAACATGCCGATCGCGAGTCACGCCGATGTGGGCACCACGCGCACGCGTGTGACTTTCCAGACTTCGCCAAAGATGTCCTCGTATCTGCTGTTCCTGGGCTTGGGTGAGTTCGACCGGGCGACGGCCAAAGTGGGCGCGACCGAAGTGGGCGTCGTGACGCAGAAAGGCATGATCTCTCAGGCGGACGCTGCGCTGGAGGCCTCCGTCAAGGTGCTGAGCGAATACAACGATTATTTCGCCAGTCCGTTTCCATTGCCGAAGCTCGACAACGTCGCCGCACCGGGCAGCAGCCAGTTCTTCGCCGCCATGGAGAATTGGGGCGCGATTCTCACCTTCGAGCACGCCATGCTGCTCGATCCATCGATCTCCACGCAGACCGATAAACAACGCGTGTTCGGCATTGCTGCCCACGAGATCGCGCATCAGTGGTTCGGCAACCTGGTCACGATGCAGTGGTGGGACGACCTGTGGCTGAACGAGGGCTTCGCTTCGTGGATGGCGGGCCGGACGACCGAACGTTTGCATCCCGAATGGAACACTGCGCTCGCCGCCGTCACCACACGCGAGCGGGCGATGGAGCGTGATGCGTTCGCGACCACGCATCCAGTCGTGCAGCATGTCGAAACCGTCGAGCAGGCGAATCAGGCGTTCGACGCCATCAGCTATTCCAAAGGCGAAGCGGTGCTCCGCATGCTGGAGAGTTACGTCGGCGCCGATGTATGGCGAGACGGAGTGCGTCGCTATATCAAAGGGCATGCGTACGGCAACACGCAATCGGACGATCTGTGGCGCGAGATCCAGTTCGTCGCTCATCAGCCGGTCACGGTGATCGCGCACGACTTTACGTTGCAACCCGGTGTGCCGTTGATTCGCGTGCAGGATGCCGCTTGCGTCAACGGCAGTACGAAGCTGAGCCTCACGCAGGGAGAATTCAGCCGCGACGTGCCGGACAAGAAGCCGCTGACGTGGCGTGTGCCGGTCACGATCAAATCGTTGAATGCGAGCGCGCCGGTGCGGCAGCTGGTGAGCGGCGGCAAGGCGACGGTGAATGTGCCTGGCTGCGATCCCATCATCGTCAACGCCGGCCAGAGCGGCTATTACCGCACGCTGTATCAGCCTGCGCAGGTGGGCGCGATCGCCAAGAATTTCGCGTCGATCGCTGCTGTGGACCAACTCGGGATTCTTTCCGACAGCTGGGCGCTCGGTCTGGCCGGGCAGCAGCCTGCGACCGATGTTCTGACCTTGGCCGTCGCGACGCCGGCGAATGCGGATCCGCAGGTCTGGGGCAAGATCGCCGGCATCTTCGACCGGCTCAACGATTATTACGATGGCGAGCCGCAGCGGCAGGCATCGTTCCGGAAGTTTGCTATCGCTCGCCTGGCGCCGGTGTTTACGCAGGTCGGTTGGAGCGTGCGAGCGGGAGAGCCGGACACGGTGGCCATTCTGCGCAACCAGCTGATCGACACCTTGAGTGCGCTTGGCGATTCAGCCGTGATAGCGGAAGCGAGACGGCGTTATGCCGCGCCGGCAGCGGAGAACGCATTGCCAGGTTCGCTGCGTAAAGTCGTCCTCGCTGTCGTCGCGAGGCATGCCGATGCGGCGACGTGGAATCAGCTGCATGAAGCGGCACTCGCCGAGAAGACGCCGCTGATCAAGGAGCAACTCTATTACTTGCTGTCGACGACCGAGGACGAGGCGTTGGCCCGACGTGGGCGCGCGCGCGCGCGCACCGAAGAGCCCGGGGCAACCAACACCGGCGCAAAGATCGCGGGCGCGTCGGAGCTGCATCCCGATCTCGCGTTCGACTTTGCCATCTCGAACATGGCGGCCGTCAACGACAAGATCGATGCGTCCTCGCGCAGCACCTACTACGCCGCGCTCGGGAGCCGTTCGGCCGACGCGGCGATGATCGAAAAGATCAAGGCCTACGCAAACAAACATCTTGCTGCCGGCTCGCGTCGATCGGCAGATACCGCCGTGGCCAACGTCACCGACCGCATCCGAGTGCGCAAGGAGCGCCTGCCTGCGATCGATGCGTGGCTTGCCACCAAGATGTCATCGACGAAATAGTCAGCGCTGACGCCGCCCGTGGCAAACTCCCGCTGTTGAACTCGACCAGCGGGAGAGACTTCGTGCGGATCAATGGATATTTGGGCGGCGCCTTGCTGGCACTGCTGCCGGCGCAATCTGTCTTCAGCCAATCTTTGCCGGAAGACGTGCTAGTGACCGGCTCGCGTATCGCCGGCAATCTGCAGTCCGGCGCGAGCGTCACAGTGGTCACGCGTGAGGAGCTCGATCGGCAGCAGCCGACGAGCGTGATCGATGTGCTGCGGCAGGTGCCGGGGCTGCACATCGATCAGAAAGGCGGGCGAGGGGGCGTGAGCTCCGTGTATATGCGCGGCGCCGATCCGAATTACACGCTGGTGCTCATCGACGGCGTCGCCGTCAACGATCCCACCGATTCTCGCGGCGGAGCGTACGACTTCTCATCGCTCGATCCAGCCGACATCGAACGCATCGAGGTCGCGCGGGGGCCGCTCTCTGCGATCTACGGGGGCAATGCTGTTGCCGGCGTCATCAATGTCATCACTCGTCGCACTGCCAAGCAGGGGCTGAGTGCGGAAGCGCATGTGGGCGAAGAGGGAATGCAGCGAGCTTCGCTGCGCGCAGATGCGACGACCGGAGCCATGTCGTGGAGCGCGACGGTCGGTGAAGCGGACGATGGCGAGCAAGTCACCGGCGATCGCTTCCGTGCGCGCCAGTTCTCAGGCGCGGCGTCATATGTACCAAGTACAGATACATCCGTTCACTTCACCGCGCGTCACGTACAGAGCGATCGCAGCGCCTTTCCGGACGACAGCGGCGGTCCGATGTTCGCCACTCTGCGTGGCACTGACGCGTCGGAGTCGAAAGAAACATCGGTCGGCGTCACTGCAGCTCACACGGTCAATGAACGGATGGAATACTCCGCGACGGCAAGTTATTTCCGTCGCACGGGCGATCTGGATTCGCCCGGTGTCGCGCCGGGAGCGCGCGATCCCTTCGGCATTCCAGCCAGCACTCGCAATGTGACATTCGAGCGGCTGGGTACGACCGCCGCCGCGACGTTTGCTGTCGCCGACAACATCACCGTCGTCACAGGCGGCGAAGTGAACCGCGAGTCCGGCGACGTGACCGGCAGCCTGGATTTCGGCGGCTTCGCAATGCCGACAGCATTCTCTCTGGAACGCACGCAATGGGCCGGCTTTTCCGAAGCGGCCTTGCAGCTGAAGCCGAACTGGTCGTTTCGTGCCGGACTGCGCGTCGATGACAGCGACGGCCAAAGTGCCACCACCAGTCCACGGCTGAATGTTTCTTATGACGTCGCGCCGCTGGGCTCGCAATTGAGCGCAACCTGGAGCGAAGGTTTCAAGCTGCCGAGCATGTATGCGCTGAGCGATCCCATCGTCGGCAACGCGGATTTGAAACCCGAACGCAGCGACAGCTACGAGCTCAGCATCAAGAGCCTGCCGGCGCAGCAGCGTTTGCAATGGGAGCTGACGTACTTCGAGGCCACGTATCGAGATGCGATCGACTTCGATCCGGGCCCGCCGCCGCGACTGGTGAATCGCACGCGCATCGAAACTCGCGGCATGGAGGCTTCAGTCCGGGCAGGGCTCAACGAACGAATGTTCATTGCTGCGAATGTTCTGCACGCGTCCAATGACGTCGCAGGTACGGATCAGGAACTCAGAAACAGGCCTGAATGGCGTGGCAGCCTGGGCGTGGAGTGGATTCCAGCGCAGGAATGGACGCTCGCCGCTGCGCTCGTTTCGTCCGGCAGCTTCGTAGATTCGTCGATACCGACCGGCGAAGTGCGGCTGGATTCGTATTCGCGCCTGGACCTCAGCGCGTCTCGCCAGCTCGGTGCGCATGCCCGGCTGCTCATGCGAATCGCGAACGTCACTGACGAGCACTACCAGGAGTACGTCGGCTTTCCCTCTGCCGGTGCAACGGCGAGTCTCGGTGTGAAGTTGAGCCTGTAATCGCCTACAGGCCGTTGCTGAATCATCATCCCGTTCAGGGACCGCCACATTGCGGCCTTCGATCCCGCGCGCAAAATAATTTTGCCCGGACCTTGTCCACCGCTGGACATTTGTCCGAGTAAAGGTCTATATTTTGCGTTACCGATAACATTGACAGACCAATTCCAGCTAAGTGTCTGACACTGAAAAGCTGGGACGACGATTTGCGCACGGGGGTAAGCGGTCGCGAATGCAGGCATGCATGACCGCGTATGGCTGCCCCCCACGGTTTTGCGGAAACTGGCTTAGAAACGGGGGAAAGTCGTTATGACTGATTTGAGTCCAGAGTCGGGAAGCCGCCCGCGGGTGGCAGACGCAGTGCATCGCGCCCTGCAACAGGGAAAGGAAGCGTCGACGGTAACGGCGCTGGCCATGATGATGGCACTGTCCGCGGCCCCGACTTACGCCCAGAGCGCTGCCAGCTCGGGTTCGTCGGACCTCGAAGAGGTCGTGGTCACCGGCATCCGCCAGCAGCTGGAAACATCCCAGGCGCGCAAGGAAAACGCCGAGGAAATTCTCGATTCGATCACGGCCGCCGACATCGGCGCGCTGCCGGATCGCAGCGTCACCGAAGTGCTCCAACGCATTCCGGGTCTCGCAATTGGCCGCGTGCCCGCCGCACGCGATGCGGATCGAATTGCGGTCGAAGGCTCGGGCGTCACCATTCGTGGCTTGAGCTGGGTGCGCAGCGAGCTCAACGGCCGCTCGGCGTTCTCCGCCAAGAACAGCCGCACCGTCGGCTTCGAAGACATTCCGCCGGAGCTGATGTCGGCGATCGACGTTTATAAGAATCCTTCGGCCGCGATGGTCGAAGGCGGCTTGTCCGGCGTCGTCGACCTGCGCACGCGCCTGCCGTTCGACAGCGACAAGCAAGTGTTCGCGGCCTCCGCCGAGTACACCGAAGGCGACCTGGCGAAAAAGGCCGAGCCTTCGGGTTCGTTCCTGTTCAGCGATCGCTGGGACACCGGCATCGGCCAGCTCGGCTTCCTGATCTCGAGCAGCTACTCGAAGCTGGCGAGCGAAACCAACACGTACCACATCGACAAGTACTACGCGCGCACCAATCTGCCGGGCTTTGAAGGGCAGACGGTGTTTGCGCCGGGCGGCGTGGGCTGGCGCGATCTGAACGTCGATCGCGAACGCCTGGGCGGCTCGATGGCGCTGCAATGGCGGCCGAACGATGCGGTCGACGTCTCCTTGCAATATTTCTATTCGGACGCGAACTTCGAGCAGCACGAAAATGCCGCGTGGACCGAGCAGGGCAACTTGCTCACCGGCAGCAACCTGCAGGTCTCGAACGGATACCTGGTCGGCGGCGACATCGACAATGTCGGCTTCGGCGGTTCGGCTCGTTATAACGAGCGCGAGAGCGTGAATCACGACGCCGCGCTGCATGTGACCTGGCGTGCGGCCGATCAGTGGCGCTTCGATTTTGACGTGCAACGTGCGCTGGCCAATGCGGACATCGCCGATCTCACGATTGGCTCGCCGACGCTCGGCCAGAGCAACGCTGACACCGTGGGCGTCAACCTGCGCCTGCACGGCAGCGACGAGCCGAGCATCGTGATTGCACCCAACAACGTGTTGAACGATCCGTCCCAGTACTACTACGGCTGGGCCATGGATCATTACGAAAAGAACGATGCGGATGCGTGGGCCTATCGCGCCGACGGCGAGTTCACGTTCGACAACGTCGACTGGCTGGAAAAGATTCGTTTCGGCATCCGTCACGAGAACTACAGCGCGACCACGCGTGAAACGGGCTATCGCTGGGGCGCGGTGGCGCAGCCTTGGGGCTCCGGAGGAGTGCGCACGTTCGCGCAAGGATCGGCATCCATCGCCCAACAGAACTTCTCGGACTGGTTCCATGGGGGACACGCGCCGAGCTCGTATTTGTTCCCGCGCACCTCCACCTTCACCAGCCGCCAGTCGTTCAGCAGCCTGGTGTCGAGCCTGATGCAGGGATCGACCAACTGCTGCGACTGGACGCCGTGGAACGGCGACTACACCGATACGACGCCGGGCAACGACGGCCTGGGCATCAACGATCAGAACCAGAAGACCTGGGCCGGCTATGTCATGGCCAGCTTCTCGAAGAACAAACTCGACGGCAACCTGGGCGTCCGCGTGGTGCGCACCGAGAACGCCGGCACCGGCCTGCTGACTTTCAGCAGCGCCGACCTGATCAACGATCCCGCGGACTCGGCCTTCTTGAACGGCAATTCGTACTCGCAGACGGATGACAACACATACACCGACGTGCTGCCGAGCTTGAACCTGCGTTACAAAGTGCGTGACGACTTCTTCCTGCGCTTTGCAGTCGCGCGCTCGGTGGCTCGCCCTGACTTCCCGCTGTTGTTGCCGGCGATCAACGTGACCGCCAAGCCTGGCCTGTTGAGCGGCGGCGTGTGTACCGAGTTGCCCGGGGACGTGAAGACCGGCGATTGCGTGTTCCAGTACAACGGCTTCTCCGGCAATCCCGACCTGGAGCCGATGCGCTCCTGGCAGTACGACGTGACGGCGGAGTGGTACATGACGCCGACCAACTCGTTGACCGGTGCGGTCTTCTACAAGCGGCTCGAAGGCTTCATGGAGACTTCGCTCAACGACAGCGTCGACTACACCAACAACGGCCAGACCCGCACCGTGCACGTGCTGCGTCCGGAGAACCAGGGCACCGGTTATGTGCAGGGCTTCGAGGTTGCTTACAACGGCTTCTTCGATTTCCTGCCGGGCTTCTGGAAGAACTTCGGTTCGCGCGCAGCGTTCACGTATGTGGAGAGCGGCGGCACTCGTAACATCGCGGCGAATCCGTACGACTCGCAGCAGCAGACCAACGCGGCGCTGGACAATTACCCGCTCGAAGGCTTGAGCAAGACGGGTTACAACGCCGAGCTGTACTACAGCACCGATCTGTTCGAGGCGCGGCTGGCGTACAACTGGCGCGAGAAATACGTGCTGACGATGGCGGCGGCGAACTTGAACATTCCGGCCTGGGCGGACGACTACGGCCAGCTCGATGCCTCGGTGCACTTCAACGTGCGGCCGAACCTCAAGGTCGGCGTGCAGGCCGTCAATCTCACCGATGCGACCTACCGCGTGCTGGTCGACAATTACGTCGATCACACCGGGCTCACTTATCACAACTGGGTCAGCTCGGACCGCCGCTACAGCCTGTTCGTGCGCGCCAGCTTCTGATGTGACGACGAGCCAGGGGCGAACGTAACGTTCGCCCCTGTTTCCTGGGGATGCCATGCATTACGTGATCGTCGGCGGCGGCTCCGCCGGGTGGATGACCGCCGCTGCCATGGTGCACGCGCTCAAAGGTGCGCATCGGATCAGCCTGATCGAATCCGAGGAGATCGGCACGGTCGGCGTCGGCGAAGCGACCATTCCGCCGCTGCAGT
>CAMLEO010000121.1 GCA_946478975.1 uncultured Steroidobacter sp. | reverse complement strand
CCAGTCCATTTCGGACACGTGCACCAGGCCTTCGACGCCTTCTTCGATTTCCACGAAGCAGCCGTAGTCGGCGATGTTGGTGACTTTACCGAACAGGCGCGAGCCGGTCGGGTAGCGACGGGCGATGTTCTGCCACGGATCGTTGCCGAGCTGCTTGATGCCGAGGCTGACACGCTGACGCTCGCGGTCGAACTTCAGGATGCGCACGTCGATCTCGTCGCCCACGGTGACGACTTCCGACGGATGCTTGACGCGCTTCCACGCCATGTCGGTGATGTGCAAGAGGCCGTCGATGCCGCCCAGGTCCACGAACGCACCGTAATCGGTGAGGTTCTTGACCGTGCCCTTGACCACCGCGCCTTCCTGCAGCTTCTCCAGCAGCTCCGAACGCTCGGCGCTGTATTCCTGCTCGACCACGGCGCGGCGGGACACCACGACGTTGTTGCGCTTCTGGTCCAGCTTGATGACTTTGAACTCGAGGGTCTTGCCTTCGAGATACGAGGGATCGCGCACCGGACGCACATCGACCAGCGAGCCCGGCAGGAACGCGCGGACGAAGTCGATTTCGACGGTGAAGCCGCCCTTGACGCGGCCATTGATGATGCCCTTGACGATCTCCTGCTTCTCGAACGCCTGTTCGAGGCGCGACCAGGTGCGGGCGCGCTTGGCTTTTTCGCGCGACAGGCGCGTTTCGCCATTGCCGTCTTCGACGCTGTCGAGTGCCACCTCGACGTCGTCGCCGACGCTTACTTCGATTTCGCCGCGGTCGTTCTTGAACTGATCGACCGGGATGACTGCCTCACTCTTCAGGCCGGCGTTGACGAGCACCACGTCGGGCCCGACTTCGACCACTCGACCCATGAGGATGGCACCCGGCTTGATCCGTTGGGACGCCAGGCTCTCTTCGAACATCGACGCAAAACTTTCGGTCATGAGTATTTCCAGGGCCACGTTGGGCCCGCATGGTTTGTCCTGCCAGCATCCGATCCGGCGAGGGGTTGTTGCATCAAGCCGCGCGTCCGGCGCAGCACCACAGAACACAAACAATCGACTCTTTCGGCTGACGACCGCGATTTCAGCGGCGGGCGAAGCGAGCATTGGCCAGTTCGAGAACTCTGGCCAGGACGGCGTCAATCGTCATCGCGGTGGAGTCCACGATCAGCGCGTCGTCCGCGGGCTTTAGCGGGGCGATCGGGCGGCTTGCGTCGCGTCGGTCACGCTCGGCGATGTCCAGCGAAAGGGCGGCGAGGTTAGCATCCAGCCCCTTGTCTTTCAACTGGTTATAACGTCGCCGCGCCCGCTCTCCGGCGCTCGCTGTGAGGTATATCTTGAGGGCGGCGGCGGGAAAAACCACAGTGCCCATGTCGCGGCCGTCGGCAACCAGCCCAGGAAGCATTGCAAAGGCCCGCTGGCGCTCCATCAGCGCCGCCCGCACTCCGGGCATTGCCGCGACCTGCGAGGCGCCCTCGCCGGCCTGTTCGGTCCGGATCGCGCTGCTGACCTCCTCGCCTTCCAGCCAGACCTGCTCGCCGCCGTCCGGGCTTAAGCCGAATCTGACATCGAGTTGTTGGGCAATGCGCTCGAAACCCGCCTGGTCGGTCCGATCTACGCCCTTGCGCGCGCCGGCCAGCGCCACCAGGCGATACAGCGCACCGCTATCGAGCAGATGCCAGCCGAGCCGGTCGGCGACCCGGCGCGCGATCGTGCCCTTCCCCGATCCGCTCGGTCCGTCGATGGTGATGATGGGGATGTCCGCGGCCACGAATTACTCTCGGACGCTGACTTTGAGTCCTGCGGACGCCGCCGTCCCCGGGAAGTCCGGGAACGAGGTCGCGACATTCGCTACATCTAATATCTTGATCGGCGCCGCGGCCCGCAAGCTGGCCACCGAGAACGACATGGCAATTCGATGATCGCCGTGACTGTCGACGGTGCCGCCGGAGAATACCTTCGCGCTCGGGTTGCCTTGAATGCGAATGCCGTCCGGCAGCACCTCGCAAGTGACGCCCATTGCTTTCAGGCCTTCGGCCATCACAGCGATGCGATCGCTCTCCTTCACTCGCAGCTCTTCGGCGCCGGTCACGACGGTCTCGCCTTGGGCGCACGCCGCGGCAACAAACAATACCGGGAACTCATCGATCGCCAGCGGCACCAGGTGTTCCAGCACGTGGATGCCTTTCAGCTGCGCCGGCCGCACTTCGATATCGGCCACCGGTTCGGCACCGGCCGAACGATGATTCACGACGCGCAGGTCCGCGCCCATCAGCGCAAGAATGTCCAACAAACCAGTGCGGGTCGGGTTCACGCCCACGCCAGTGATCGTCAGCACCGCATCCTGCTTGGGATTGATCGAGCCGGCGACCATGAAGAACGCCGACGAAGAAAAGTCTCCCGGCACTTCCAGCGTGCAAGCTTTCAAACTCGACGGAGGTATCAAAACCACCTCCCCGTGCGCCGAATCGACGCGGCAGCCGAAGCTCAGCAGCATACGTTCGGTGTGATCGCGCGTGATCGCAGGCTCGATCACAGTGGTCGTGCCGTTGGCATACAGCCCCGCCAGCAGCACGGCGGATTTCACTTGCGCACTCGCCACCGGCAGCTCGTAGCGAATGCCGGTCAACGACGCACCACCTTTGATCTTCACCGGCGGCTTGCCATCGAGAGTCTCGATGCGTGCACCCATCTGACGCAGCGGCTTGGCGGCGCGCTCCATCGGCCGCTTCATCAGCGACGAGTCGCCGATCAGCTCGCTGTCGAACGACTGGCCGGACAGCAGGCCGGTCATCAGGCGCATCGAGGTGCCGGAGTTGCCCAGGTCCAGTGCGTGACTGGCCTGCTTCAAACCTTTCATGCCGACGCCGTGGACGCGCACGGCCTGCGGGCCGATCTGCTCGATCTTTACGCCGAGCGCGCGCATCGCCTTCATGGTCGACAGGCAGTCCTCGCTTTCGAGAAAGCCGCGGACTTCGGTGACGCCGTCGGCGATGCTGCCGAGCATGAGCGAACGATGAGAGACGGATTTATCGCCCGGGACGCGGACGGTGCCGGACACGCCAGAGACCGGCTCGACTATGTAGTACGACATCGATGGTGCTTTAAAAACAACGAATCTGGGGACGAATTCTTACGACTGCAGCGCTGGTTTCAGGGCGCCCAGCATACGCTCATTCCGCGCCTGCATCCTCACAGAACCGCGGCGGGATACGAGCCGAGTACGCGGAACAGCGTCGACGCTTGTTTCAAATCGTCGAGCGCATCTTTGAGCGGCGACTGCTCGGCATGACCGATGACGTCGATGAAAAACACGTAGTCCCATTTGCGCTTGCGCGACGGGCGCGATTCGATGCGCGTCATGGTGATGCTGTTCTTGGCCAGCGGGCCGAGCAGCCGATGCAAGGCGCCCGGCGATTGCGTGTCGCCCGCCGAGACCAGCAGCGTCGTTTTGTCCTGGCCGCTGGCGCTGAAGAGCTTGCGGCCGATGACGAGGAAACGCGTGGTGTTGTCGGCGGTGTCCTCGATCTCCGGCACGATCACGCCGAGCCCATACACTTCCGCCGCGGCCTCACCGGCGATCGCCGCTGTGCCATCTTCATCGCGCGCACGACGAGCAGCTTCGGCATTGCTGCTGACGGAGACTCGTTCGATGTTCGGTAGATGTTCGTCTAGCCATTGACGGCACTGTGCCAGCGACTGCGGATGCGAGCACACGCGTACGATTTTCTGCAGGCCCTGCATGCGGCCCATCAAATGCTGACGAATGCGCAGCTCGATTTCGCCGCAGATCTTCAGCGGCGAGTTCAAAAACATATCGAGCGTGTGATTGACCGTGCCTTCGGTGGAATTCTCGATCGGCACCACGCCGAAGTCGGCGTGGCCGGCCTGCACTTCCTCGAATACTTCGCTGATCGCGGGCAGCGGCAGCGCGCGCACCGAGTGGCCGAAATGTTTCAGCACCGCCTGCTGCGAGAACGTTCCCTCCGGGCCGAGGAACGCGATCTTGAGCGGCTCCTGCTGCGCCAGGCACGCGGACATGATTTCGCGGAACAGCCGCACGATCTCTTCGTTGCGCAGCGGGCCTTTATTGCGTTCGATGGCCTTACGTAATACCTGCGCCTCGCGCTCCGGCTTGTAGAAATCCGCCGTGCTCAGGCCTTCGCCGCGTTTGGTCAAACCGACCTGTTGGGCCCAGTTGGCGCGTTCGTTGAGCAGTTCGTGGATGCGCTCGTCGATGGCGTCGATGCGTTCGCGGATGGAGCCGAGCCCCCCGGCGGGAGCCTGGATTTCCGCCTTGGAAACAGGTGCGCGACGCGCCGCTGCACTGGTCTTGGACTTGCGCTTCATGGCCGGACGTAAGGTTATGACGGAACGGATCGGGTTTTCGAGCGCGCCATTCTGCCAGAACTGAAGGCCGGCCGGCCGAGGAGTCTGCTAGAGCATTCGTACGCCCAGCACGCCCTCGATCTTGCGCAACTGCTCGGGAATGGCCGGCGGGACGGCGCCGTCCACGTCGATCAGCGTGTAGGCCAGCTCACCCCTGGATTTGTTGAGCAGGTCGGCAATGTTGAGATTGGCCGCCGCCAGCGCGGTGGAGATCTGGCCGACCATGTTGGGGACGTTTTCGTTCGCGATCGACAGGCGCGTGGCCCCGGCCGTGCGCGGCAGGATGGCTTCGGGGAAGTTCACCGAATGGCGCACGTTGCCGTTCTCCAGAAACTCACGCAGCGTGTCCACCACCATCAAGGCGCAGTTCTCTTCGGCTTCCACCGTCGAGGCGCCGAGGTGCGGCAAGGTCACGACCTTGGGATGGTTCTTGAGCGCGTTGGTCGGGAAGTCACAGATATAAGCATGCAGCTTGCCGGCTTCGAGCGCGTCGACCACCGCACGCTCGTCGACGATCCCGGCCCGGGAGAAATTCAACACGACGCCGTTGTTCTTCAGCAGCCGGATGCGCGTTGCGTTGACCAGGCCGCGCGTGGCGTCGAGCAGCGGCACATGCACGGTCACCATGTCACAACGTGAGAACAGATCGTCCAGCGACAGCGCCTGCTCGACGCCCGACGACAACTGCCACGCACGCTGCACCGTGATCTGCGGATCGAAGCCGAGCACACGCATGCCGAGCGAGTGCGCAGCGTTCGCGACTTCCACGCCGACAGCGCCGAGCCCGATCACGCCGAGCGTGCGGCCGGGAAGCTCGTAGCCGACATATTTCTTTTTGCCCTGCTCCACCGCGACATCGATTTCTTCGTCGGTGCCTTGCAGCTTGCGCGCGTAGTCCCACGCCTGGCAGATGTTGCGCGAGGCTAGAAACAACGCCGCGATCACCAGTTCCTTCACGGCGTTTGCATTGGCGCCCGGAGCGTTGAAGACGGGAATGCCGCGTTTGGAAAGACGCGCCACGGGAATGTTGTTAGTGCCTGCGCCGGCGCGCGCAACCGCCACGACGGTCGAGGGAACATCGAACGAATGCATGTCCGCCGAGCGGAGCAGAATCGCGTCGGGACTGCTCAGCGCCGAAGCGACTTCATAACGTTCCCGCGGCAGCCGTTCGAGGCCGCGCGCGGAGATGTTGTTCAACGTCTGGATGCGATAAGCCATGCCCACCTCATCTCAAGCAGCCATCCATGGAGCGAAAACCCGCGCGCGGAAGCGCTGGAAATCAAGCGTGTTTGCGCTCGAATTCCTTCATGAAATCGACCAGCGCCTGCACGCCGGCCAACGGCATCGCGTTGTAGATGCTGGCGCGCATGCCGCCCACCGAGCGATGGCCTTCCAGCGTCACCAGCCCGGCATCCTTCGCCTCGGCGAGGAATGTTTTATCCAGCTCCGGCCGCGCCAGTGTGAAAGGCACGTTCATCCAGGAGCGCGCATCTTTCGCGACCGGGTTTTTATAGAACGAAGAGTTGTCGATGGTCGAGTACAGCAGCTCGGCCTTGCCGCGATTCTGCTCGCCGATGCCCTTCAGCCCGCCCTGGCGCTTCAGCCACTGGAACACCAGGCCGGCCATGTACCAGGCGTAGGTCGGCGGCGTATTCAGCATCGAACCTTCTTTGGCCATCACGCTGAAATCCATGAAGCCCGGCGTGGCCGTGCGGGCGTGACCGAGCAGGTCTTCTCGCACAATCACCAACGTGAGACCGGCAGGGCCGACGTTCTTTTGCGCGCCACCGTAGATGAGGCCGAACTTGGAAACATCGACGGGCCGCGACAGCAGCGTGGAGGACATATCCGCGACCAGCGGCGCCTTCACGTCGGGAACGAAATGAAATTCGACGCCGCCGATGGTTTCGTTCGGCGTGTAGTGCAGATAAGCGGCGTTGTCGCTCACCTTCCAGCCGGCGACCGGCGGAATCGAGGTGTACGGCTCGCCGGCATCCGCGGCCACATTCACCTTCGCGTAATGCTTGGCCTCGGAGATGGCTTTTTTGGACCACGCGCCGGTGTTCACGTAGTCGACCATGCTGTCCGGCTGGCTCAGGTTCAACGGCACGGCGGCGAACTGGCCGGTCGCGCCCCCTTGCAGGAACAGCACCTTGTAGTTTTTCGGCACGGCCAGCAGCTCGCGCAGATCGGCTTCGGCCGCCTCGGCAATCGAGATGAAGGCCTTGCCGCGATGGCTCATCTCCATCACCGACATGCCGGTGCCATGCCAGTCGAGCATTTCCGCTCGCGCCTGTTCGAGCACTTCCTCCGGCAACACTGCCGGGCCCGGACTGAAATTGAACACTCGCATAAGAGCCCGCGCTGACTGATGACTACTGACGTCGGCCAATGTAAGCCGACGGTTACAAAATGGTCATTCCACTTGAGTATCTGACTATTCCGCCGGCGCGCCCGGATCGTCGCCTTCGGCGGCTTCACCTTCGGCAGCTTCGCCCTCGGCGCCATTCTCGCCGCCTTCGACGACGATGCGCTCCAGGCCGACCAGCCGCTCGCCTTCATCGACGCGAATCAGGCGCACGCCCTGGGTGTTGCGACCCTGCACGGAGATTTCGTTGACCGGCGTGCGCACCAGCGTGCCGCCCGAGCTGATCAACATGATCTCGTCTTCCGGCTTGACCAGCAGCGCGCCGACCATGCGACCATTTCGCTCGCTGATTTGCAACGCGATCACACCCTGGCCGCCGCGGCCGTGAATCGGGAAGTCCTCGATCGCAGTCCGCTTGCCGTAGCCATTTTCGGACGCGGTGAGCACCATGCCCTGCTCGTCGACGATGATGAGCGAAATGACTTCTTCGCGTGTTTGTTCTTTGGGCGCCTCGGCGCCTTCGGCCGCCGGCGTCGGCTCGGGCAGGCGAATGCCTCGCACACCCGCAGCGGTGCGGCCCATCGGACGCACATCGTTTTCATCGAAACGAATCGCCTTGCCGCCGCTCGAACACAGAATGATCTGCTTGGTGCCGTCGGTGATGTCGACGCCGACCAGCCGATCGCCCTGCTCCAGCTCGATGGCGATGATGCCGGCCTGGCGCGGACGCGAGAACGCTTCCAGCGAAGTCTTTTTCACGGTGCCGGCGGCGGTGACCATGAACACGAACTTGTTCTGCTCGAACTCGTGGATCGGCAGCACCGCGTTGATGCGCTCGCCTTCCTGCAGCGGCAACAAATTCACAATCGGCTTGCCGCGCGAACCGCGACTCGCCTGCGGCAGCTGATAAACCTTCAGCCAATACATCTTGCCGCTGCTGGAGAAGCACAACAGCGTGTCGTGAGTGTTGGCGACGAACAGCTTGTCGACAAAGTCCTCGTCCTTCATCGCCGTCGCTGCCTTGCCTCGGCCGCCGCGACGCTGCGCTCGATATTCCGTCACCGGCTGCGCTTTGGCGTAACCACCGTGCGACAGCGTGACCACCACGTCCTGCTGCTCGATCAGATCTTCGAGCGTGAGATCGGAATGATCCTGCGAGATCTGCGTGCGACGCGGATCGGCGTACTTCGCCTTGATGTCTTCCAGCTCGGCGCGAATGACCTGCAGCAGGCGCTCGGGGCGCGCGAGAATGTCGCCCAGATCTTGGATCTGCAGCAGCAGCTCCTGGAATTCCGCAACGATCTTGTCTTGTTCGAGGCCAGTGAGCCGGTTCAAGCGCATGTCGAGGATGGCCTGCGCCTGCGCGTCCGACAGACGATAGCCGCCTTCGACCAGGCCGAACTCCAGCGGCAGACCGTCGACTCGCGTGCTGACCGAGCCGGCGCGTTCGAGCATCTGGGGCACGGCGCCCGAGGTCCACACGCGGCTCATCAACGCAACTTTTGCTTCTGCCGGCGTCGGCGACGCCTTGATGGTCGCGATCACTTCGTCGATGTTCGCGAGCGCAACCGCCTGGCCTTCCAAAATGTGAGCGCGTTCGCGCGCCTTGCGCAGGTCATACACCGTGCGGCGGGTGACCACTTCGCGACGATGGCGAACAAACGCCTCCAGCATCTCCTTCAGGTTGAAGATCTTCGGCTGGCCGTCCTGCAAGGCGACCATGTTCATGCCGAACACCGACTCCATCGGCGTGTGCTTGAACAGCTTGTTCAGCAGGATGTCCGCAACTTCACCACGCTTGAGCTCGATGACGATGCGCATGCCGTCCTTGTCGGACTCGTCGCGCAAGCCATCTCCAGCGATGCCTTCCAGAACTTTTTCACGCACCAGCTCGGCGATGCGTTCGAGCAGCCGCGCCTTGTTCACCTGGTACGGCAACTCGGTGACGATGATGGCCTGCCGGCCTTTGTCGTCCTCTTCGATCTCGGTCTTCGCGCGCACGTACACGCGACCGCGACCGGTCAGATACGCGGCGGCGATTTCCTGCGAGCCGTTGATGATGCCGGCGGTCGGAAAATCCGGCCCCGGAATGTGCTGCATCAAGGTGGCGATGGAAATGTTCGGATCGTCGATGAGCGCGATACACGCGCTGACCACTTCGCCGAGGTTGTGCGGCGGAATGTTGGTGGCCATGCCGACCGCGATGCCGGCCGAGCCGTTCACCAGCAGGTTGGGCACGCGTGTCGGCAGCACGACCGGCTCTTGTTCCTTGCCGTCGTAGTTGTCGACGAAATCCACCGTCTCGCGATCGATGTCGGCGAGCAGCTCGCTCGCCACCGCGGTCATGCGACATTCGGTGTAGCGGTAGGCCGCCGGCGGATCGCCGTCCACCGAGCCGAAGTTGCCCTGGCCGTCGACCAGCATGTAGCGCTGGGAGAAGTTCTGCGCCATGCGCACCAGCGCGTCATACGCCGAGGTGTCGCCGTGCGGGTGATATTTACCGAGCACGTCACCGACCACGCGCGCGCATTTCACATACGGACGTGAGTAGACGTTATTGCTCTCGTGCATCGCGAACAGGATGCGGCGATGAACCGGCTTCAAGCCGTCGCGCACGTCGGGCAGAGCGCGCCCGACGATGACGCTCATCGCATAGTCGAGATACGACTGACGCATCTCGTCTTCGAGGTTGACGTGCAGAATTTCGCGCGCGATTTCAGCCATGCGGAGCTCGTCGAAGGAAGTGCCGAATCTTATCACACAACGCGACTCGGGCATCCTGCCACTCGCGCTTTAGCGCAGATCGGAAAAGGTGTGACTTTTCCTCCTGCGCTCGCCGCCTCCGGCGGCGGGCACGTCCATGTGCCTGGGGTGGCACTCAGCACGCGTTATACTTGTCGCCACCTTTCGCTCGTGCCTCGCGCATGGAACACATCGACACGCTGCTCTGCCCCCGCTGGATCATTCCGATCGAACCCGCAGGTGCCGTGCTCGAAGGCCACGCGGTCGCGATTCATCAGGGCCGAGTGCTCGCGGTGCTCACCGTCGCTGTCGCCAGGCAGCGTTTTTCCCCGAAGGAAACGCTGAATCGCGACTCGCACGTGCTGCTGCCCGGCTTCGTCAATGCGCACACGCATGCCGCCAGCAGCCTGCTGCAAGGGGCGGTCGCAAGCTCTTCGTTCGAGTTGTGGAGCCACAACGTCCGGCTGCTGCAGCAACGCTGGGTCGATGCTGAATACGTGCGCGAGGGCACTGAACTGACCATCGCCGCCGCGCTGACCAGCGGCACCACCTGCTTCGCCGACCAGCATCTGTTTCCGGAAGTGATCGCGCAGACCGCGGCCGACGCTCGCATGCGCGTTTGCATCGGCTTGCCGATCCAGGACACGCCGACGGTGTGGGCCGGGTCCGCCGACGAATGCCTCGCCAAAGGTCTGCAGCTGCGGGACGACTATCGCGACGATCCGCTCATCAGCACCGCGCTCGCACCGGTCGAGCCCGCGTCGGTGAGCGACGAAACGCTCGGTCGCGTGAGACGCCTCGCTGATGAGCTCGAACTGCCGATCACCATGCACGTGAACGAAAGCCGCGGCAGCGCGCCGTCGCTGGAGCGACTGGAGCAGCTCGGCTTGCTGTCTCCGCTGCTGGCCGCGGTTCACATGGTGAAGCTGGATACTTCCGACATCGAACGCATCTGGGCCGCCAACGCCAGCATCATCCATTGTCCGCAGTCGAATCTCCGACTCGGCAGCGGCCTGTGCCCGGTGCCGCTGTTCAAGGAGCACGGTGTGAATGTGGCGCTGGGCAGCGGCGGCTTCACCAACAACGATCTGCTCGCCGAACTGCGCAGTGCCGCCCTGCTCGCCAGCAGCATGTTCCCGAAGGCGACGCCGGTGGATCCGCACGAATGGTTGCGAACCGCGACGCTGAATGGCGCGCGAGCGCTCGGCCTCGGCGAATCGATCGGCTCGATCGTGCCGGACAAGTGGGCCGACCTGTGTTGTATCGATCTGGCGCGCCCCCATACTCAGCCTGTATACGACCCGGCCGCGCAGATCGTGTACTCCGCCTCTCGCGAGCAGGTGACTGACGTATGGGTCGCCGGGCGCATGCTGGTTCGCGACCGCGAGCTCACTCATTTGGATATCGACGCCGTGCTCCGCCGCGCTGGATTGTGGCAGCAGCGGATCGCCGCTCCCCAATAGACAAAATAGAATAGATATGTCGAGTCAATCATGAACGCCGCCGCTTCCAATCACGACCCCGCCGAGATCGCCCGCTTCGACGACATCGCGCAGCGCTGGTGGGATCCGCAGGGAGAATTCCGTCCCCTGCACGTGCTCAATCCAGTGCGGCTGGATTACGTCGATGAAAAAGCGGCACTGCGTGGCAAGCGCGTGCTCGATGTCGGCTGCGGCGGCGGCATTCTCAGCGAAGCCATGGCTGGTCGCGGCGCTCGAGTCACGGGCATCGATCTCGCGCCACAAACGATCGAAGTCGCTGAGCTGCACGCGTTGGAAAGTCAGCTCACGATTCGTTACGTGCGCGAAGCGGCGGAGACGCACGCCGCACATTCACCCGATGCATACGATGTGGTCACGTGCATGGAAATGCTGGAGCACGTGCCCGAACCCGAAAGCGTGCTGCGCGCCCTGCACGACCTGGTGCGCCCCGGCGGCGATATTTTCGTCTCCACCCTCAACCGCAATCTCAAGTCCTATCTGATGGCGGTCGTCGGCGCCGAGTACGTACTGAACATGCTGCCTCGGGGCACGCATACTTACGAGCGTTTCATCAAACCTTCCGAGCTCGGCCGCTGGGCGCGCGCCGCGGGGCTCAGCGTCATGGATATCGCCGGTCTAGCGTACGACCCGATCCAACATACCGCGCGTCGCACCGCTGACGTGGCGGTGAATTACATGATGCATCTTCGCAGGGATTGACCACTGGTGACTAATGTCTCGATCTGGCTGGTGATCCTGGCCACAGGTTGCATTGGCGCGTTGCTGGGCGCATTGATCGCGTCGCTGCGCGCACGCCAGCGCGCCCAACCTTTGCACGTCGAAATCGCCGTGCTCAAAGCTCAGCTCAAGAGCGACGAGCAGCTGGAACGCGAACGCCAGGCGGCGCTCGAACGCTCGCTCGATCGTTTGAAAGCCTCGTTCGATACCGTTGCAAACACTTCGCTGCGCTCGAACAGCGAGCTGTTCCTGCAACTCGCACGCGAGCATCTCGGTCAGCATCAGCAGAAGGCGGTCAACGCGCTCAGCGAGCGCGAGAAAGCGATCGAAACCATGCTCGGGCCGATTCGCGAGGCGCTGAATAAAACCGAGCAGCAGATCCAGCGCATCGAAAAAGAACGCGCGGAAACATTCGGCAGCTTGAAGAGCTCGCTCGAATCGGTCGCGCTCGGCCAGCAGGCTTTACAAAAGGAAACACTGCGGCTGGTGAATGCGCTTCGGCGTCCGGAAGTTCGCGGCCAATGGGGCGAGATGACGTTGCGGCGTCTGGCCGAACTCGCTGGCATGGTCGAACACTGCGACTTCAAGGAACAAGTGCACGTGCGCGCCGAGGACGGCAACCTGCGTCCGGACATGATCGTGCACATGCCCGACGGCCGCGATCTGGTCGTCGATGTGAAGACGCCGCTCGATGCTTATCTCGAAGCTGTCGATGCGAGCACCGATGAAGCGCGTGCGGTGGCGCTGCGCCGTCATGCGAATGCCATCGCCGAGCGCGTCCGTCAGCTCGGTGCGAAAAATTACTGGAGCCAGTTCGAGCGCAGCCCCGATTTCGTGATCCTGTTCATTCCCGGCGATCAGTTCCTGTCGGCGGCACTGGCCGAACAACCCAACCTGCTGGAAGACGCGATTCGCCAGGATGTGATCATCGCGACGCCGACGAGCTTCGTCGCGCTGCTGAAGGCCGTTGCCTACGGCTGGCGGCAGATGGCTCTGGCGCAAAACGCGGAGACCATTCGCAATCTCGCCGAGGATCTGTACAAGCGTCTCGGCGTGTTCTCGACCCATCTTGCGAAGCTGGGCCGCAATCTGAGTAACAGCGTCGATCACTTCAACGCGGCGGTCGGCTCGCTCGAACGCCAGGTGCTGCCCGGCGCGCGCAAGTTCACCGAGCTCGGTGTGCGGCCGGATCGAGAGATCGAGCCGCTGGAACCGATCGACAAGCTGGCGCGTGAACCGGTCGAGAATGGCGAGAGACCACGTGTATCTCAAAGTGGTGCCCCGCCTGCCAACGACGCCCTGCCTTGATGTGACTGGCCTGATATGACTGCCCTCGACGAGTCCCTCATCAACCGCGCCGCCCCGCCCGGCTCGATGCGATATTTCTCGCTGCTGTACACGCCGGAAGATCGGCGCGACGCAGTGCTGGCGTTGTATGTAATCGATTCAGAGATCCGCGACTCCTCGCGCAGCGCAAGTCACGACGTTGCACATACGCGATTGACGTGGTGGCGGGCTGAAACCGATCGGTTGGTGAACGGCAATCCACAACATCCTGCCACGCGTTTGCTGTGCGACCGCTGGCGCGGCGAGCGCGCTGTGTTCGCGAAGTTGCATGAAGTGCTGGTCGCAGCGGATATGGATCTGGCGCGCATGACCTTCAACAATCAGCAGGAGCTGCGAGCTTACTGCGCACGCAGTGGCGGAGCGTTACAGGAGCTGGTTGCGTCTCAGCTGGCCGCGCCAGGTGTGCTCGATGAGCCGGCGAGAGCGACAGCAAACAAACTCGGCGTCGGCATTCGACTGGCGGAGCTGCTGCGCGACCTGCGGCAGGATGCGTACGACGGCAATGTTTATTTGCCGCTCGACGTGCTCGATAAGCACGCTCTGAAGCCCGAGCATCTGCGGGCGCGCGAAGTCGAGCCGAAGCTCAAAGACGTGCTCAAGAATCTGCGTGAGGTTGCGATGGGTGAGCTTGCTCTGCCGACTCGCGGTACGCACGAGCACCTGCGGCCGGTCTTCGTGCTCGCCGCCTTACATCGTAAGCTCCTCGACCGGATCGAAGCTCGCAACTACGATGTCGCCAGCTCACGCATCGATCTCGGGCCGCTGCAAAAGCCGTGGACCGCCTGGCGTGCGGCCCGGCGTGCCTGATTTCTGAAGTTGCGAATCCATAAACAAACCAGACCCACCCATGACCGACCCGCGCACATATCAGCCGCCGAAAGATCTCCTGAAAGGCCGCGTCATTCTCATCACCGGCTCCAGCGACGGCATCGGTAAGGCAGTGGCCTTGGCCGCCGCCGCGCACGGCGCACAAGTCGTGCTCCATGGCCGCAGCGTTCGCAAGCTCGAAGGTGTTTACGATGCCATCGTGAACGCGGGCCACGCCCGCCCTTCCATCCTGCCGCTGGATTTCGAGAAAGCCGGCCCCGAGGAATATGAGAAAGTCATAGCCGCGATCGACCAGGAATTCGGCCGCCTCGACGGCCTGCTGCACAACGCAGCCATGCTCGGCGAGCGCGCGCCGATCGAGCATTACGACGTGGCGAAGTGGATGCGCACCGTGCACGTGAACGTCAACGTGCCTTTCATTCTCACCAAGAGCTGCCTGCCGCTGCTGAAGCGCGCTGCCGATCCGGTGATCCTGTTCAGTTCCAGCGGCGTCGTGTCGAACCCGCGACCTTTCTGGGGTGCGTACCTGGTGTCGCGCTGGGCAAGCGACGGCCTGATGAGCATGCTGGCGCAGGAACTGGAGAATAAGCCGGCGATGCGCGTGAACAGCATCAATCCGGGCAAGGTGAAAACCAACATGCGCCTGCAGGCCTATCCCGCCGAGGATCGCAGCATGCTGCCGGAAGCGGACAGCATCGTCGGACCGTACCTGTACCTGCTCGGCCCGGACAGCAAGGGCGTGCAAGGTCAGACGATCAACTGCCAATAGCCCCCTGTGCACTGATCGCTCTTTTTTCAGCGCTGGTGTCGGAGCGCAGGACCCTGCGCCGTCCTTGTGGGCAGCCGCGACCGACGCGGGCCCACGACACAACACCGAAGGAGAGCATCCATGAGCGCAGCCCCCGACCAGCAACCGACCGCCCTGCCCGAAACGCTCGGCGGCCTGGTGCCCTACCTGCAGGTGGAAGGTGCGAGCAAGGCGTCGGACTTTTACGTCCAGGCATTCGGCGCCAAGGAAGTGTTCCGGTACCCGGTCGATGCCAGCGGCCGGACCATGCACATCCACTTGTACATCAACGGCTCGTCGCTGATGTTGAGCGACGGCTATCCCGAGCATGGCTGCCCGGTGGAAAAGCCGCAGGGCTACAACCTCACATTGCAGGTGAAGGACATCGACTCGTGGTGGAAACGCGCGGTCGACGCGGGCGCGACCATCGTAATGCCGGTGCAGGATATGTTTTGGGGCGCCCGCTATGGCCAGCTGCGCGATCCGTTCGGCGTGCTGTGGTCGATGAACGAACCGAAGTAACTTGTTCGCAGCGGCGCGACGATTGTTACTTTCGTCGCGCCTTCTTGCGCCGGTCCGGCGGCGGACGGCGCTTGGGGCGCTGCGGGCGCGCATCTTTCTCGGGCTTGGGCGGAGCCGTCGGCAGCGCCAGCTCCACGCTCGCATACAAATCGGCCACTTCCTGATCCGACAGCGCGCGATGTTTGCCACGAGGCAGATCGCGGGGCAGCTCGAAGTCGCCGTACTTCACTTGAATCACGCGGCTCACTTTGAGACCGCGGCTGTCGAACAGCGCACGCACCGCCGCGCGGCGGTGTGATCGATGCGACTCGACGCGGAACCATCGATTCGTCCCCTCGCCGCCCGCGGGCTCGATGCTTTCGAATTCGATGGTTTCGTTGTCGTATTGAACGACGCGAGGAATTGAGGTGACGTCGTACTCCGGTGTCGGCACCAGCACGCGAGCAACATATGCCGCAGGTGTCGTTTCAGCCCGGCGGCGCAAGGCGTCCGCGAGCCTGCCATCGCTCGTCAGCAGCATCAGGCCGCTGTCGCCGGCTTGCATCGTGTTCACCACCAGCCAACGCGAGCCACGCAGCGACGGCAGCGATTCCATCACGGACTTGCCCAGCACCTCGCCTTCATCCGCGACATCGCTCGGCGTGATCGGTTGACCTTGCGGCTTGTGATACAGCAGCACCTTCGGCGCCGCGAATACCTGTAAGCGCGATGTGACTTCCTTGCCATCGATGCTGACGCGGTCGCCGGGGTTGTAGCGATCGCCCGGCTGCGCCGGGTTGCCGTTCAAATAGATGCGCCCCTCCAGCATCCATTTCTCGAGCTCGCGACGCGAGCCGAGACCATGCTGAGCAAGAAGCTTGTGGAGACGTTCGGACATTTGATTTTGTGTTCGCTCGGCGCGGAGCGTGTGGCATGCCCGTTCGAGCGGCTGCTCGAAAACGGGCATGCGTGAGAGCCGTTACTCTTCGCGAGGCGGCTCGGCGATCGGGCGGTGTTCGTCTTCGTCGGCGGCCACCATGGTCGGCGACACGTCGGAATCTTCGTCGCCATCCTCAGCGTCGGCAGACAGCTCGGAGTCGTCGTTGGTGCCATCGCTGGCTTCGGCTTCGGCCGATGTTTCCTCGGACTCGTCGCCGTCGTCGCTCTCCTGCTCTTCGGAGTCCTCGGACTCTTCGGAGTGTTCACCCTCGGCGGAGGCTGTTTGCTCCTCGCCGCTCGCGACTGTTTCTTCGCCCGTGGCCGCGGCAGCTTCTTCAGACCCTTCGACCTGCGCGCCCGGCGCCTGGCCGGAGGGCAGTTCGAGCTGCACCCCGATGGTTTCGACGTCTTTCAGCTCGGCGAGCGTCGGCAGCTGGTCCAGGCTCTTCAAGCCGAAGTAATCCAGGAACTCGCGCGTCGTGCCGAGCAGTTCCGGGCGGCCCGGCACTTCACGGTGGCCGACGGTGCGAATCCAGTTGCGCTCCTGCAGGGTGCGCATGATCGTGGAGCTGATCGACACGCCGCGGATTTCTTCGATTTCGCTGCGCGTGATCGGCTGGCGATAGGCCACCAGCGCCAATGTTTCCAACAGCGCGCGCGAGTACTTGGACGGACGCTCCTGCCACAGGCGGGAGACGATTTCGCCGGTGCGCGGCCGCACCTGGATGCGCCAGCCGCTGGCCACTTCGACCAGCTCGATGCCGCGATTTTCATAATCGGCGGCGAGCATGCCGAGTGCGGTTTGCAGCAGTTCCGGCGTGGGCCGTTCGCGTTCATCGAACAGCTCCAGCAATTGCTCGCTCGTCACCGGCTTGCCGGCGGCGAGCAGCGTCGCTTCGATGATGTGCTTGAGATCGTGTTCGTTCATCTCGATGGTTCCGCGTCCGAATTGTCGGCCTCGCTGGAGGCGTCCGTCACACTGTCGTCACTCACGGACAGTTTCGTTTCGTCCGCTGCGCCCTCAGACGCTTGCGCGTCGCCGGATGTTTCCTCGACGGCGGCGAAAGTTTCGCCGTCTACTTGTTCCGCCGCCCGATCAGCGCGCCCAGCGCGCTCGCGAGCTTGTTGATCACCCGCCGGAACAAACCGGCCTTCTGAGTCGGTTGAGGTTCGCCGAAGCGTGGCCGTATCCGGTTGGAGGGCCACCTCCTTTACGTTGGCTTCGACCTCTACCGTTGTTCCCTGGTCTGTCGTCGCGACGGCGAGCGCGTTTGGATCTGGTGGCTCGCTGTACGCCTGCGTGTTCTCTGGCACGAGTGCCGGCTCGTTGATGTCGGTCGCGACCGGCTGTTCCGCCGTGCTCTGCTCGGCTGCCTCTGGCGTCGTGAGCGCCTGCTCGAGTGGGTCCGGCGCGGCAAATGTTTCGTTTGCCAGCTCAGACTGGACGGCCACAGGCTCGTCCGACTCAGTCGTCGCTGATGTCGCTAACGCCTCTGGCGGAGGCGAGTCCGGTTGCTCATCTGCTTCCAATGCAGCAAATGTTTGATCGTCCAGCTCAGGCTGGGCGGCCACAGGCTCATCCGGCTCCGACGCAGCAAGCGACTCGTCGCTCTGCTCCGAGCTTGCGGCTACATGATCGTCCGACTCGATCGACGCAGCCAACGGCTCGTCGCTCTGGTCGGAGCGTGTAGCTACGTGTTCGTCCGGCTCCGGTGTCGCTAGCGCTTGTGGCGCGGACTCCGGAGCAGCAAACGTTTCGTTATTCAGCTCGGCGCTGGTGAGCTCAGGCTCGTCTGACTCCGACACAGCGATCGGTTGGTCACTTGGCTCTACGCGTGACGACGCGTGCTCATCCGATTCGGATTCGGCAAGGGCGTGAGTTTCTGACGCTGGCGCGGGCTGATCATCGGATTCGGCCACGAATGTTTCATCACTCGGCTCCGAAACTGGCGCGGCGTATTCGGCCGGCTCGGACTCGCCGAGTGCCAGTGACGCCGGCGCGGAGGCGGGAAGCTCCTCAGCGGCGCGCTCAGGCGCAGCGAAGGTTTCCTCGCTCTGCTCCGAGTGAGCCTGCACCGGCTCATCCGATTCGGGTGCGGCGGATGTTTCGGAGCTTGGCGTCAAAATGACCAGCGCCGCCTGCTCGCTGGACTCGGTAATCGCGAGCGATTGAGAGTGAGGCGTTGAAAGATCGTCGGGGGCGATGGCTTCGGGCGACTCGGCTTCGAGAGAGTCCTGAGCGTGCTCGGGTACGGCGTCGACGGTGACGACAACTTCGTCCGTGATCTCGGCAACAGTGACGTCGGCGACGGGCTGCGAGGATTCGGAGAGGTCCGTGACGACGACCGGTTCGGCCACTTCCGGAGCGAGGGCTTCGACGGTAGGCGTTGTTACAGAGAGATCATCGACGGCAGATGCTTCGGCTTCGGCTTCGGCTTCGGCTTCGGCTTCGGCTTCGGCTTCGGCTTCGG